>NZ_JBJKEX010000015.1:0-23923 GCF_045505405.1 Hansschlegelia beijingensis
GAGGCGTTGTGAACGCGTGTGTCGCACGCTCGCCGGATTAAAGGGTGGGCGAGAGACCGCCATCCACTCGCAGGTTCGACCGCCCGTTCCACCCGCACGGTCTCCGCGGGCGCGGCGAGCGCACACGGCGCCTGTCCATGCGCGGGCGCGGAGATCGCGCAGATCGCCATGGCGAGCGGAAGACCTGGCGGGCGAATCACGGTCGTGAGTTCATGACGCTGGCGTCGACGGGTGCTGCCGACGACCTTGACCATTTATGGTCGACGAGACGTTAAGCCCGCGTCAGAGAACGACGATTCCGGCGTGCTTGGCCTTGTCGTCCGGCTCGACATGGATCGTGACGACCATGTCCGCGTCCTCCTCGTGGAGCGCGCGCTCGATCCGGTCGCAGATGTCATGCGCTTCAGTCACCCGCATGTCTCCCGCCACCACCAGATGGAAATCCACGAAGGTCAGGCGGCCGGCGTTCCGGGTCCGGAGGTCGTGCGCCTCGATGGCGCCCTCCGCGTTGGTCGCGATGACGCCGCGGATGCGATCCTGGGCCGCCGGCGAGGCCGCCTCGTCCATCAGGCCGCCGACCGAGGTCCGGACGAGTTTCGCGCCCGACCAGAGAACGTTCAGCGCCACCGCGCAGGCGATCAGGGGATCGAGCCAGAGCTGGCCGGTCAGCAGCGCCGCCGCGATGCCGACGAGCACGCCGACCGACGAGATCACATCGGTCAGCAGATGCTGGCCGTCGGCGGCGAGCGCAGGCGAGCGCAGCGCCTTTCCGCGCCGGAGCAGCACCGCGCACCAGATCCCGTTGATCACGCTCGCAGCGAGATTGGCCCCAAGCCCCGCCGCCGAAAACTCGAGCTCACCCGGATCGCGCCACGTGCTCCAGGCCTCGTGAAAGATCGCCCCCGCGGCGATCACGATCAGAGCGCCCTCCAGCACGGCGGAGACGTACTCGGCCTTGTGGTGGCCATAGGGATGGTTACGGTCGGGCGGAGCGGCGGCCAGCCGGACCGCGACGATCAAAGCGACCGCGGCCGCCACGTTGACGACGCTCTCGGCGGCGTCGGAGTAGAGCGCCGCCGATCCGGTGAGCAGATAAGCGGCCACCTTGAGGCCCAGCACCAGCAGGCCGACGGCCAAGGTGGCGTTCGCGAGCCGCGCGGCTTCGTCCATCTCGCGCCCCCGTTCGCGCCGTTTCGGAGGAGAGCGACTAGCGGCGGCCTCCCCGGCGAGCAACCGTTATCTTCGCCGCTGCGAAGCAGTTGCAACCGGCCGGCTGGGCCCGCTTCAGGCGGTCAGCTTCGGCCGCAAATCTGCTAGGCGCTCGGCGCCGATGAAGCCCGCCTGCCTGCGGATCGCGCACCGCCCCCATCGCTCCCCAGAACACCAAGCCTGCATCGGCTTCGGCGGCCGCCCGAAGGCGCACGGGCGGGCGCCGAGTCCCTCGTCAGGCCGTCGAGCGACGGATCAGTTCTTTGGGTCCGACAACCGCAAGCCGGCCGACGGCGGGGCCGCGTCCCGCAAGAACATGATCGCGCCCTCGGTGTTCGGCGAGTCGGCCATCTCGAGCTTGAGCACGGAGGACGCGAAGAGCCCTTCATACTCGTGCTGCGTGAGCAGATCCTTCGACGCGAGGTGGATGCAAAGCTCGTCGAACAGCACCTTCAGGGCGAGCACCGCGTCGCCTGACTCGTGACTCATGGCAGACTCCCTCGGACGATCATGTACCGCGCCCGCTTCCGTCCGCGATCGGACAGAGGCCCAGGATCAAGACGCGAACTCCCGCAACAGTTCCGCCACGCAGTGGCCGGAGCCCGCTCGCCGGCTCCACATTGAAGTGAGGAAGGCGGTCACGCCGTCGCCGATCTTGGGGCAGGACCGCAAACGCCACACGCACCCCATGCCCCTCGGTCGCTCGTGCAGCCGCGGCCTGCGCGCTGACGTGATCCAGGAGCCGCAACGGCCCCAATCCGGTCAGTCTACGTAAATTGCGGATCGCAGCACGGTCAACCGTGGCTCGGCGGCGTTTGTCCCGATGCGGGACCTCGGATAAGGGCGAGCGAAGGCTTCAGGCGGCGCGGTCCGAGAACAGCATCTTCGAAGGACGCCCGGTCGCTCGCCGCGATGGCCTTGGGCGACGCAAAGCCGCCGCCGCCTTTCGCAGCACGCGCTATCACTGATTGTAGGGTGAATATCTTCGCAGCAGAAGAAAGGCCGGAATGTCAGGCCGGAGGCGGCTTCCGCGGCGGCGCTCGGCAACCTCGCGGATTCGACGGCAAACGCGCGCGAAACGCCGTTCGCCTGATACGTCAGTTCGGCTCGGCCCGCGCCCCGGCGGCCTTGAAGGACACCGTGCTGGTTCCGCGCTGCATGATGGTTTCGCGCAGGAACGTGGTGCTGATGCCTTCCGTTCGCGGCAGGTACACCACCTTGCAGTGCGCCTTCATCGCGTCGAACTTGCCCACCCAGTCTCCGCCCATGCCGAGCACGTCGATGCCCAGCCGCTCGATGTCCTGCGGTTTCTGGTCCCAGCTGTTCTCGGGAAGCACGTCGGTCACGCAGCGCAGCGCGGAGACCAGCCTGATTCGATCCTCGAAGCTGACGACGCAGCGCTTGCCCTTCTGGTGGTTGAACTCGTCCGTGGAGACCGCGACGTAAAGCTCGTCGCCGAGAGCCTTCAGTCGCTCCAGCAGGTTCAGGTGCCCAATGTGCAGCAGATCGAACGTTCCGTAGGTAAGCACTTTGACCACGGCTTCTCTCCGACAGGTGGGAGCCTCGCTGACAATCCGCATCGCAGCATCGATGAGCCCTCCCTTATGGGCGGGGCCCGAAGGTTCCGGAAAACCGCAGCGCCGGTCGACGCTGTGCGCAGAAGCACTGTGCTCGTGACCATAATGTGACATTTGTGTCATGCACAAGGGTGTGCGGCGCACAAATAATGCCCGGAGAGCAGTTGATCTCCTGATAAACCTAGGCTTTTGAGGCCCTCATCAAAGGAAGGACGAGGCGCGGAGGGCGCGCACGGCGCGCCCGTGAACTTTTCCGCGGCACCACTGCGTGATAACGGTTCAACGCCTCTCGCGAGGCCTGTGCGTCGCCTGCGTCCCGGTAGCTCAGCAGGATAGAGCAACGGTTTCCTAAACCGTAGGTCAGGGGTTCGAATCCCTTCCGGGACGCCAACGCCTTCCGGCATTCCGACGTAGAGCAGGCGCCGCTCTTCCTCGGCCTCGGCCGACGGGAGCCGTTTATCATCGGACCCTTGGGAAGAGGTCTTCTGGCTCCAACTGGCAGCCGCCGTGCGAGGCATGGGCCATGTGACGAGCCTGCGCTCGGGGCCATTTGCCGCGATTGCGCGTCGCAACATGCGCTGTTAGCGTCGTCAGATCAAATCATGATGACGGATGATCAAGCGCGACGAAACTAAGCGTGCTTGAAGATGAAGCCGCGCGCACCAAGGCCAATTGGGACAAGTTATACGCCCAGACCTGATATTCGGACTCGTTGAATTTCTGCCTCTACGTGGCGGACTCGAGCTATTTCCGGGACGCGGTTCTGGACTTCGGCTTGGGCAACGGGCGTGACTCCTTCGGCGTCGCCAAGGTGGTCGCGGTCGACCAGTCCCTCTGCTGCGGCAGCGAGTAGCGGTCCCAGACGCGTTCCCGACAGGCGCGGGCGCCGAGGACCAGCACCGCTCGGTCTCGTACGGTCTCTCATTGCTGATCGTCGTCCTCCTCGACGCCGTTCTTCCCACTCGCGGCGGCGCCAAGATTGGCCGGGCGCGAGGCCGCCGCGCGACGTTTCCAGTTTTCCGTGAAGCTGCCGACGACCTCGGGCGCGGAGGTTATCCTGATCATGTTCTCAGCGTTCTTGTTCTGCGCCGCTGAGGTGAAATTATAGCTTCCCGTGAATACCTCGCCCCGATCTATGATCATGATCTTGTTGTGCTGGGTCTTCACAGTCGCGTCGATGAGAACCGGGATGCCCTTCTCCAGGAAGTAAGCCAGGCTCTTGCTGCGACGCTTCTCCGACCCGATCGACATTATTATCCGCACATCGACGCCGCGCGCCTTCGCTCGCGCGAGCCCACGCATAAGCTTCCTGCTCGTGAAGTACATCGCCTGAACAAGAATCTCTCGCTTGGCGCCGTCGATGGCCGAGCGAAGCATGTCGTCGCATCGATCGCCGGGGGTAAAGCACGCGTTCACTTTAGCGTTATCAACGTCCATGCGCGCGTCAGGCTGCTCGCTCGCCGCATGAGACGCCGGCAGGCCCAAGCCGAGGACTAGCGCCAGCAGAAGTGTCTTTCTCATCGATCCTCCGTGGTTACGCCGGGATTGCGCCAGTCGCTTTCCGATGTCGCTACACAAATGCGCCATGACGATGGTGCTAGCTGCGGCGTCCGCCAGGAACGCAGCAGGCCGCCATGCCTCCCTCATGTCATCTGATGAGGCCCACCGCCTTGGCGAAGAGGTTGACGCGGTGCCGGGGGCCGCGGGTCCCGAGCGACCCAGCCACGCCATCCGCCGAAAGCGGCAGCACCTCAGGCGTCAGCGAACCTTCGCCTATCGCGCGGTTAGGGCTCACCCGCTACAGTGCCGACGTCGCCCCATGTCGAGCGATGATGGCCGGCACGCACCGGCAGTGTGATCAAGGGCGTCCTGTAAGGTAACCGCATGAGCATAGCATCTTCCGCGAAGCTCCAGGCCCGGATCATCTTCGCGCTCATAATGCAACGGATCCGCACCCAGTATGCCGGCTCCAGGGCCGGCTATATCTGGGCGATCCTGGAGCCGATCATCTGGATCTTCATACTGAAGTTCGCCATACGAGGCAGGGACGACCACCAACCGCCGCTCGGAACCAGCTACGAGGTCTTCTTCGCCACCGGGGTCGTCATAGCCCGCGGATGGCGCACGACCGCCCAGGCTGTCGCCAGGGCCCTCAAGAAGAAAACCAAAACATCTTTCGTGCACCGGATCGACGCCACATACGCTGCGTGGATCCTGAGCACGGCGACATCTGCTGTCGCGATGATCCTGATCCTTTTCATGTTGGGCTTGTTTGGCTTTGACGTGGCGCCGTTCAGGCCGTTGATATGCATCGCCGCCTTTTTAACGGCGGCGTTGTTCTCCCTGTCCTTCGGGCTCGTTCTGGCGCTGCTGCTGACGGTGGCGCCCGGCATCTCGCATTTTCAGAACATCATCATGTTGGTGATCTTCATCACGTCGGGCTTCTCCACCATCATCGACCGCGTCACGCCGCGATTGCGCGAGGTGCTTTTATGGAACCCCCTCGTCCATTGTATCGAATGGTTCCGCGAAGGCTTCTACAGGGGATACGTCTGCGCCAACCTTGATCTGCCCTATCTTTTTACCGTGACCGTCATGTTCATGCTGCTCGGCCTGGCTGGAGAACGGGCGACGCGCCGCCACGCCGCCGGCCGCCGGCGTTGAGGACGTCAGGCCGCGGGCCGGAGGCGTCCGGGCCGAGCGCCGAGCAGCGCCATCCCTCTCAGGAGGCGGTCGACGACCTCGAAGCCGCAGCTCGAGCTGGTCCATCATAATATCCGCGAACCTTGAATTGGCGTGGTGAGGGTCGTGGGGGAGATCCCTTCGCGAAACTCCGGAAGAAGGAAGCCTTCATCGCGCCGCAACCCTCAGATCCCAACCGCCGCGCCGTCGCTGCGGGGGTCGTGCGCGCCCTGGATCAGGCCGTCGTCGCCGATGAGGATCGCGCCGGCCTGCCCAGCGAGCGGGCTGTTCGCGTCGATGACGCTGGTCTCGTGCCCCATCCGGCGGAGCGCCGCGAAGGCCGCGGAGTCCACGCTCGCCTCCAGCTTCAATGTGTCGCGGCTGTCCGAGAACGTACGCCCCAGCAGGAAGCGCGGACGCGCGAGCGCTTCGGCTGGATCGAGGCCGTAGTCGATCAGCCGGGTCAGGAGCACGGCCAGCGTCTGCGGCTGGCCGTCCGCGCCCTGCGTCCCGTAGATCAGGCGGGGCATGCCGTCCTTGAGCGCCATGCCGGGATTGAGCGTGTAGAACGGCCGCTTGGCGGGCGCGATGACGTTCGGGTCGCGCGGGTCGGTGCTGAAGGCCGCGCCTCGGTTCTGCCAGAGGACGCCCGTGTCGCCCACGACCACGCCGCTTCCCCAGTCGAAATAGGTGCTCTGGAGCACGCTGACGCTCCGGCCCTCGGCGTCGGTCGCGCCGAAGAACACGGTGTCTCCGGTCCGGAACACCGCCGGCCAGGGCATCGCGCGGTTCCGGTCGATGGCGGCGGCTTTCCGGTCGAGCAGCTCGGCGCCGAGCCAGAGGTCGTCCGGAAGACAGACGGCGCGCGGATCGGCGATGCCGCCGCGGTCGAGGAAGGCCTGCTTCACCGCCTCGACGCAGAGGTGGTAATATTCGACGCTTCCTTCTTCGACCGAGGCGAGATCGAGGCGGCTCAGGACCCCCATGATGGCGAGCGTCGCGATCCCCTGCGTGGGCGGCGGTGGCGCGAGCAGCGTGAGGCCCCGGTAGTTCAGAGCGACCGGCTCCTCCAGCGACGCGCGCGTGGCTTTCAGGTCCTGCGCCGTGAGCGGCGAGCCGGCCTCTGCGAACCCCCTGGCGAGACGCTCCGCGAGTTCTCCCTCGTAGAAGTCGCGAGGCCCGTTCCGAGCGATCAGCCTGAGGCTCTCCGCCAGCTCGTTCTGCACGAATGTCTGACCCGGGCGCGGCGGCTCCCCGCCAGGAAGGAACGTCTTCCCGAAGCCCCGCCAATCCGGGAGGTCGGACTTGCGGAAGCCGGTCCAGAACGCCTGCGAAGGCGACAGCGGGAAGCCCTCCTCGGCGAAGCCGATCGCAGGCTCCATGAGCTCCGCGAGGGTCCGGCGTCCGCCCCAGTTGGCCACGGAGAACTCGAGGGCCACCCGCCAGGCGTCGACCGCGCAGGCGGAGGAGGCGGTCGAGGCGGGTCCGCGTAGCGGGATAGGCCCGTCATAGGCAGGGAGCCTCATCGGCGCCTGGCCGATCCCCATGATGGTCGCACGGCGGCCGCCGCGGTCGGCGATCATCCAGATCGCGTCGCCGCCGATCCCGCAGAAGTGCGGGTAGGTGACGGCGAGCGTCGCCCCGATGGCGACCGCAGCCTCGATCGCGTCGCCGCCCTCGCGGAGCACCTTGGCGCCGACCTCGCTCGCCAGCGTGTGCGGGCTCGTCACCATGCCCGCGCGGGAAGTCGCGAGCTTCGGCCGGACGACGCTAGCCGGCGCCGACCCTGCCCCGGCGACCGATCCGCCCCGAACCTCGCGATCGCGCAGTTCGGCGCCAGCGCTTTCCTGGCCGCGGCCCTTCCTCATGTTCAATCCTCGTTCAGCGGGGCGCCGCTTGCGGCGCCTTCAGGGAGTGGTCTTCGCCGCAGTGGCGGCAGATGCGGCTCTCGACCGTGGTCACGACCGTCACGCGTCCGCGCTTCAGCACCCATGAGCGCGCCGGCAGATCGAGCAGCGCGTCCGCGACCGTCAGGGTGTCGAGGATCACGATGTCGGCCTGCTTGCCGACCGCGAGCCCGTAATCGTCCGAGACCCCGACGACGCGAGCGGCGTTCACGGTCCCCATCTTCAGTATCTCGGCCTGCTGCTCGGGCGTTCCGAACTGCACGAGGTGAGCGAGCAGGTTGCCGATCTGGAGCGGGTCCGCCTTGCCGAAAGGCGTGAAGGCGTTGCGGATGTTGTTCGACGAGTAAGCGACGTTGACGCCGGCCTCGTGCAGCGCGCGGACCGGCGTCAGGCCGCGGCGCGGCCTGGCCTCGTCCTTGCGGCCGCCGAGATAGACGTCGGTCGCCGGCAGGGTGACGATGTGGATGTCGGCGCGGCGCAGGAGGTCGATGACGGGCTTCGCCTCGTCCGGCGCCAATGCGCCGAGGCTCGTGACGTGGCCGAGCGCCACCCTTCCCTGATATCCGGTCTCGATCGTCTTCTCGGCGATGTAGCGCGCCGACGCGAACCGTCGGTCGCCGCCGTCGTCGGCGAAGTCGACATGCATGTCGATCGGCAGGCCGCGGCGCGCGGCGAGGTCGAAGACCTTGTCGATATGGGCCTTGGTGTCGTCCCAGCTGAGCTCGTTGTAGGGGCAGCCGCCGACCACGTCCGCCCCGAGGTCGAGAGCCTGCTCCATCAGATCGTCCACGCCCGGGGCCTTGAGGATGCCCTCCTGAGGAAAGGCGACGATCTGCAGGTCCAGAAGGTCGCGATACTCCTCGCGCAGCTCGACCGCGGTCTCGACGCCGATCAGCCCCTGGATCGGATCGACGTCAGGATGGGCCCGGATCAGGGTCGTGCCGTTGCGCACCGCCATGTCCAGAACCCGGCGGGAGCGCTCCAGAACGTCTTCCCGCTCCTGCTGCGCCTTGAGGATGCCGGTGACGCGGATCGCCTCCTCGAGCGTGCCCGTGCGCGCCGGGAGCCGACGGTGAAGAAACGCCTTATCGAGATGCAGGTGCGGCTCGACGAAGCCGGGCAACGCTGCGCGGCCGCCCGCGTCGATCTCTTCGTCGCCACGCCCCTCGATGGTCTCGGCGATCTCGACGATCCGGCCGTTCTCCACGCCGATGTCGACCAGCGGCCGTTCGTCGTCGATCCGGACGCCGCGCAGCACGATGTCCATCTGCGTCTCCCTCTGTGGCCGCCGCCGGCGGTTTCTACGACTTTTTCCAGATTCGCAGCGACGATTGTCCAGCATCATGGGCAACGAGGCCTCGCCCCGCCGGCGTCCGTTCCGGCGCCCTCCCCCGGCGACACAGCGCGCCAGCGGGCGCGAGGCGGGGCCGTCGTGTGACGTCAAACTCTCTTATTGGCCTGTGTGCCCGCCGCCGGGGTTGCGGCCGGCATAGCTTGCGTGCCCGGATGCAAAGGCGCGCTGCTTGCTTGCAGCGAGCCGCCCCGTCCGGACGACACCCTTTTCCGCCCGCGCGGCGGACCTTTGGAGAACCGCCGATGGCGACAACGCTGATGCTGCGCAAGAGCCTCGAGAGCCTGGCCGGGACCGACGAAGGCGGCCCGCACGGGCTGAAAAGGTCGCTCAGCGCTTTCAGCATCGTCGCCATGGGCGTCGGCGCCATCATCGGCGCGGGCATCTTCGTGCTGACCGGCACCGCTGCGGCCAATTATGCGGGCCCCGGCATCGTGCTGTCGTTCGTGCTCGCAGGAATCGCCTGCGCGTTCGTCGGGCTCTGCTACGCGGAGCTCGCGGCGCTGATGCCCGTGTCAGGGTCGAGCTACACCTACACCTACGCCACTCTGGGCGAGTTCTGCGCCTGGCTGATCGGCTGGGACCTGATTCTGGAATACGCGATGGGCGCAGCCACCGTCTCGGTGGGCTGGTCGGGGTACGCCGTGAGCCTGCTGCGCGACATCGGCATCCATCTACCGCCGCAGTTGACGAACGCGACCGGCACCGTGGTGAAGCTCGCGGACGGCAGCGAGGCGATCGGCGTCTTCAACCTGCCTGCAGCTCTGATCGTGCTGGCGCTCACCTTCATGCTCGCGCGCGGCACCCGGGAGTCCGCTCGCGTCAACAACATCATGGTCGTGGTGAAGCTCGCGGTCGTGATCAGCTTCGTGGCGATCGGCGCCTTCTATGTCGACACCTCGCACTGGCGGCCCTTCGTGCCCGAGAACCAGGGCGAGTTCGGCGAGTTCGGCTGGAGCGGCGTGCTCCGCGGCGCGGCGGTGGTGTTCTACGCCTATATCGGCTTCGACGCCGTCTCGACCGCGGCCCAGGAGGCCATCAGACCGCAGCGGGACATGCCCATCGGGATCCTCGGCTCGCTGGTGGTCTGCACGCTGCTCTATGTGGGAGTTTCGGCGGTACTGACCGGGATCGTGCCGTTCCCCGAGCTGAACGTGCCGGACCCCATCGCGAAGGCGGTCGACATGATCGGTCTCGGCTGGTTCTCGAGCCTCATCAAGATCGGCGCGATCGCGGGCCTCACCACGGTCATGCTCGTGCTGCTCTACGGGCAGACGCGCATCTTCTACACGATGGCGACGGACGGCCTGCTGCCGCCGCTCTTCTCCCGCATCCATCCGCGGTTCGGAACGCCCTTCGTCAGCCAGATCCTGGTGGGCTCGCTGGTGGCTCTGACGGCGGGCTTCCTGCCCGTCAGCATCCTCGGCGAAATGGTCAGCATCGGAACGCTGTTCGCGTTCATACTGGTCTGCGCCGCGGTGCTTTATCTGAGGCGCACCGAGGCCAACGTTCACCGTCCCTTCAGGACGCCGGGCGCGCCTCTCGTGCCGATCATCGGCATTCTGCTCTGCCTGACGCTGATGGCCGGGCTGCCGCTCGACACCTGGCTCAGGCTGCTGATCTGGATGGCGATCGGCGTCGCGATCTACTTCGGCTATGGCCACCGGCACTCCACGGTCCAGCGCGAAGCGGCCTGAGCGGCCCCGAACGCAAAAAAAGGCGACGACCTTGCGGCCGTCGCCTTCTCTGCGTCAGTGCGCGGGCCCGCCGGAGCGGACCCTCAGGCCTCAGGCGGCCTGCTTCATCGCGTCGGCCTTGTTGATCAGCGCCTCGGCCATGCGGATGGAGGCGATGTCGATCAGGCGTCCGTCGAGCGCGACCGCGCCGCGGCCGGCCTTGGCGGCCTCTTCCATCGCCTCGATGATGCGGCGGGCCTTGGTGACCTCGGCCTCGGAGGGCGTGAACACCTCGTTGGCGAGCTCGATCTGGCTCGGATGGATCGCCCACTTGCCCTCATAGCCAGCCGCGGCGCAGCGGCGGGCGGCGGAGAGGTAGCCGTCCGGGTCGGAGAAGTCGCCGAACGGACCGTCGATCGGGCGCAGGCCGTAGGCGCGGCAGGCCACCAGCATGCGCTGCTGGGCGAACAGCCACGGGTCCTGCCAGTGCGTCTCGCGCTTGCCGGCCTCGTCCTTGTCGGTCAGCACCGAATAGTCCGGGTTCACGCCGCCGATGACGGTGGAGCGGGTGCGGCAGGAGGCTGCGTAATCGGCGACGCCGAAGGACATCGCCTCCAGACGCTTCGACGAGGTCGCGATCGCCTCGACATTCGCCATGCCGAGAGCGGTCTCGATCAGCACCTCGAAGCCGATCTTCTTCTCGCGCTTCTTGGCCTGCTCGATCTGCGTGACCAGCACGTCGATCGCGTAGACGTCGGCCGGCACGCCGACCTTCGGGATCAGGATCATGTCGAGGCGCGGGCAGGCCTCCACGATGTCGACGACGTCGCGGTACATGTAGTGGGTGTCGAGGCCGTTGATGCGGATCATCATCGTCTTCTTGCCCCAGTCGAGATCGTTCAGGGCCTGGATGATGTTCTTGCGCGCCTGCTCCTTGTCGTCGGGCGCCACCGCGTCCTCGAGGTCGAGGAAGATGACGTCAGCCTTGGACTGCGCCGACTTCTCCATGAAGGTCGGGTTCGAGCCCGGCACGGCGAGTTCGGAGCGGTGCAGCCGCGGGGTCGCCTGCTGGATCAGGGTGAAGCTCATTTGGTCCTCCTCAAAATCTTTGGCCGTTCCGTCTCGCCTGCGTCCGGACTTTCTGCGGCGGTCCGGTTGATTTGCCTATTCGTCAACAGAACTAGCCCGGGCGGGAAGCGCCGAGCATTTCGTCTACTGCGCGGCTGCGTCGCAGGAGCGGCTGCGGGCGCCGGTCACCCGGTCGCGCCGAACCCGACCGCGATGCAGGTGATCGACAGCAGCAGCGCGGACTTGGTCTCGTCCCGCTTGAACTCGTCGGTCTCGGCGCGGAACCGGCGCAGCAGTTCGACCTGCTCGCGGCTGACCTGATTGATGACCGGCAGGCGTTCGTTCAGCCGTTCGCGGAACGCCGGATAGCGGAACGCGATCTCGCCGCCGCCGCTGACGCGCAGCACCATCTCGCAGGTGAGGGCATATTCGGCCTCGATCATCCGGAAGATCTCGTTGCGGATGGTCTCGTCCGGCACCAGCTTGGAGTACTCGCGGGCGATCGACAGGTCGACCATCCGCAGGGTCTTCTCGACCTCGTCCAGGATCAGCCGGAACGGCTTCGAGCGCTCGAACATCCGGTGAAGCAGCGCCTCGCCGGTCTCGCCGCGAACCTCGATGAAGCTCTTGAGCGCAGACCCGATGCCGTACCAGCCGGTGATGATGTGCCGGTTCTGCGCCCAGGCGAACACCCACGGAATGGCCCGCAGGTCGGACAGCGTGCGTGCGCCGAACCGCCGGGCGGGACGCGAGCCGATATTGAGCAGCGCGAGCTCGTCGAGCGGGCTCGCATTCTGGAAATACTCCACCAGCCCGGGGTGGTTGATCAGCTGCGTGTAGACCGCCCGCGACGCGCCCGACAGCGCCTCCATGGCGTCGTCGAACTCGTGCCGGGCCGCATCGACGTCCTTGGCGGAGTTCAGGACGTGGTCCATCACCGAGGCGGCGGTGAGCTCCATCTGGAACGCCGCGGTGCCGCGGTTTGAATATTTGAACGAGACGACCTCGCCCTGGTCGGTGACCCGGTACTGACGGCGGACAGAGCCTGGCGGCTGCGCCGCGATGGCCCGCGCCGTCGGCGCGCCGCCGCGGCTGACGGAGCCGCCCCGGCCATGAAAGAAGGCGATCGGGATGCCGGCCTGCTCGCCGATTTCGGTGAGCTTGGCCTGCGCCTTGTAGAGCTCCCAGTTCGACGCGAAGTAGCCGCCGTCCTTGTTGGAGTCCGAATAGCCGATCATCACCTCGTGGAAGCCGCCCTGCCAGCGTACCGAACGGCGGACGAGCGGGATGGCGAGCAGCTCCTTCATGATCGCCGGCGCCGCCCGTAGATCCTCGATCGTCTCGAACAGGGGCACGATCGGCAGCTGGCAGATCTCGACGCCGGGGCTGTCGAGATAGATCCTGGCTTCCTTGGCGAGCAGGTAGGCGCCGAGGACGTCGTTGACCGATCGCGTCATCGACAGGATGAAGGCGCCGACCGCCTCGCGATCGAGTTCGGCCCGCATCTCGGCCACAAGCGCGAAGGTGGCGAGCGTCTCGCGCGCCTCGTCGGAAAGCTCCAACTCGCGCGGCGTCGCGCGCGGCTTCGAGAGCTCTGCGGTCAGCCAGGCCCGCCACTCGCTGGAATCGACGTCCGGCGCGTCCTCCGGGCTCGCGCCTTCGACCGAGGCCCAGATCTCCTGCAGCGTCTTCGTGGTGCGGGTCGAGTTCTCGCGCAGGTCGAGGTGCACCGTCGAGAACCGGAAGATCTCGACCATGCGCCGGACCGGCCGCACCTGATGGACCGCGAGCGAGCGGCAATCGGCGTCGATCAGCCCCTGCTCCAGCGCCTTGAGGTCGTTGATCAGCTCGTCGGCGTCCTTGTAGGACGGCGCCGGCGTGGCGGTCGGCTCTTCCTTGTTGCGTTCGATCGTGGCGTCGAGCTTGCGCAGCACGCAGGTGAGGAACTGACGGAAGTGCTCGCCCGGGTTACGCGCGGCGATCGCCTCGGCGTCGCCGCTGGCGTCGAGCCGCTCCTTCAGCTCCTTGCGGAAGGAGATCGGCGTCAGCAGCGTGCGCTCGGTGATCGAGAGCCACTTGGCGAGGTCGTTCAGCCGGGCGCGGTAGCGGCGCATGCTGGCGCGGGCGTTGCGCTTCAGCGTGGTGCGGGTTTCCGTCGAGGTCACGAACGGGTTGCCGTCACGGTCGCCGCCGACCCACGAGCCGAACTGGAAGAAAGGCGGCATCTCGAATTGCTCGTCCGGATAGTACTCGGCGAGCGAGGTTTCGAGGGAATCGAGCAGTTCCGGCAGGGTTTCGAACAGCGCTTCGTCAAAGAAGTGCAGCACCCAGGAGACCTCGCGGACGACGGTCGCCTTCTCCAGCTGCAGTTCGCCGGTGAGCCAGATCAGCTCGATCTGGTCGCTCAGATCCGCCATCAGCGCGTTGCGCTCGCGCTCCGTCCAGCGCGGCAGCTCGAGCTCGCGCAGCAGCAGATAGACCTTGCGCAGCTTCTCCAGCACGGTGACGCGCTTGGTCTCCGTCGGATGCGCCGTGAGCGTCGGCCGGATCCGGAGATTCTTGAGCATCTCGTGAATCTCGGCCGGCTTCACGCCGGACGCCGCCGCGTGCGCCAGCACGTGCGAGAAGGTGCCCTTGATCTCGGCGCGGCCATGGGTGCGCTCGACGTGGCGGCGCCGGCGCATGGCGGTGTTCTCTTCGACGATCGACAGCAGCCGGAACCAGATGCCCTGCAGCTGCAGCGCCCGCCCCATGCGCTCGGGGGTCAGCTGCGAGATGTCGGCCTCGCCCTTCAGCACCGGCTCCAGGTCCGGCTCATGGCGGCGGCAGATCTCGAGCAGGGCATGGAACAGGATTTCGGTCGCCGCGTCCGGCGAGGTGCCGGTGATCACTGGCGGCTCGAAGGGCGCGTCGGGCGCGAGCGTCGCAAGCTGGGAGATGGGTGCCATCACGATGTCCATTTCGTCATGCGCCTGCGTCCGCCAACTGCCCGAGGCGGATGACTGCAGACGGCGGGCCGCCGCCCGGAAGAAGGGCCGGTAATCAGGCGGCCTTCCGGGTCTTCGCCAGAACCTCTGCAACCGTCGTGCCGAATGACCCCGGATCCGGGGCGACCGTCAGTCCATAGGACTTCATGATCTCGGCCTTCTCGGCCGCGCTGTCGCCGGCCGCGGAGATGATCGCGCCCGCATGGCCCATGCGACGGCCCTTCGGCGCGGTGAGGCCGGCGACGAAGCCGATCACAGGCTTGGAGAAGTTCTGCTTGATCCATGCGGAGGCTTCCGCCTCCTGCGGGCCGCCGATCTCGCCGATCATCAGCACCGCCTCGGTGTCGGGGTCCTGCTCGAACAGCGCCAGATGATCGAGGAAGGACGAACCGTTGATCGGGTCGCCGCCGATGCCGACGGAGGTCGAGATCCCGATGCCGAGGGCCTTCATCTGGCTGGCGGCCTCGTAGCCCAGCGTGCCGGAGCGCGAGATCACCCCGACCTTGCCCTGCAGGTAGATGTGCCCGGGCATGATGCCCAGCATCGCCTTGCCCGGAGAGATGATGCCCGCGCAGTTGGGGCCCACCACCATCGTCCGCTTTTCCTTGGGATAGCGGTACAGGTAGCGCTTCACCCGCATCATGTCCTGCGCCGGGATGCCGTCGGTGATCGAGCAGACCAGCTTGAGCCCGGCGTCGGCCGCCTCCATGATCGCGTCGGCCGCGAAAGGCGGCGCCACGAAGGTGATCGAGGTGGTCGCGCCAGTCTCGCGAACGGCGTCCTTGACGGTGTTGAACACCGGCAGCCCGAGATGCGTCCGGCCGCCCTTGCCGGGCGTCACGCCGCCGACGACGTTGGAGCCGTACTCGAGCATCTCCTTGGCGTGGAACGTGCCTTTGTCGCCCGTGATGCCCTGGACGATGATGGGCGTCTTCTCGTCGATCAGGATGCTCATCGTGTCCTCCCTCTCGCTCAGGCCGCGGTCTGCGCGCCGTGGCAGGCCTCGACCGCCTTGGTCGCCGCCTCCGCGAGCGTGTCGGCCGCGATCAGGTCGAGCCCGGAGTCTTCGAGGATCTTCTTGCCGGCCTCGACATTGGTGCCCGCCAGCCTGACGATCAGCGGCACCTCGATCTTCACCTCCTTGGCGGCCTGGATGACGCCCTGCGCGACCCAATCGCAGCGGTTGATGCCGGCGAAGATGTTCACGAGGATCGCCTTGACGTTCTTGTCCGACAGGACGAGCCGGAAGGCGGTCGCGACGCGGTCCGGACTGGCGCCGCCGCCGACGTCGAGGAAGTTCGCAGGCTGGCCGCCTGCGTGCTTGATCATGTCCATCGTCGCCATCGCCAGGCCGGCGCCATTGACGATGCAGCCGATCTCGCCCTCGAGGCCGATGTAGTTCAGGTTGTGCTCGGCCGCCTGCGCTTCGCGAGGATCGCTCTGCGAGGGGTCGTGCATGTCGGCGACCCCGGGCCGCCGGAACAGGGCGTTGTCGTCGAACGACATCTTGGCGTCGAGCGCCAGCACCCGATCGTCGGGCGTCACCACCAGCGGGTTGATCTCCAGCATGGTGCCGTCGGTGTCGCGAAACGCCCTGTAGGCGTTCATGATCACCTTCACGGCCGCCGCGACCTGCCTGATGTTGAGCCCGAGCCGGAAGGCGATCTCGCGCGCCTCGAACTGCTGCAGGCCCACGGCGGGTTCGACCACCACCTGGATCAGCGAGTCCGGGTCCTTCTGCGCGATATCCTCGACTTCCATCCCGCCATTCGCCGAGGCGATGACTCGTACGCGCTCGGCCTTCCGGTCGAGCACGTAGCCGAGATAGAGCTCCCGCTCGAAGGGGTCCGCGACCTCGACATAGACGCGCTGGACAGGCTTGCCCTCGGGACCGGTCTGGGCCGTCACCAGCCGCTTGCCGAGCATCGACCGGGCGGCGTCCCGCACTTCGTTATAGGTCCGGCAGAGCTTCACCCCGCCGGCCTTGCCGCGCGCGCCGGCGTGGATCTGGGCCTTCACGGCCCAGTGTGAGCCGCCGAGTTCGGTGGCGGCGTAGACGGCCTGATCAGGGCTGAACGCCACGGCCCCCTTGGGGACCGCAACGCCGAAGCTCGCGAGCAACTCCTTGGCCTGGTACTCGTGAACGTCCATGGCAGCCTCCTCAGCCGTCGTTATGGCGGCGGGCTTGTTGCGGGTCAGCCGAGCTTGTTCTTGACGACCTCGTACGTCTTCTCCGTCATGGCGCGCGCGTCGCGGAGCAGCGCCTCGAGTTCGTTCAGCCGTCCCTCTGCGAACTCGCGGTCCTTGATGGAGCGCGCGTTGACGCGGACGTTGAGGGCGGCGCTGGTGAGCCCCGCATAGGCCGCCTGAACGGCCACGCCGGCGTCGCTGACGACGTTGACGTTGCCCTTCTCGGCCGCGATCTCGGCGAGCCGGATCACCTCGTCGCACAGACGCACGCATTCGAGCGGCACGTCAGTCGCCGACTTGAGCGCGGCCTGGATCTTCTCGCTGCGCGCCTCCTTCTCCTCGTCCGTGCCGCGCGGCAGCCCATAGGCCGCCATCACGGCGTCGAAGGCCACGACATCGTCCGCGATCGCGTCCGTCAGCTTGGCGCGGAGATCCTCCGACTGGGCGAGGACGCCCTTCAGCTCGTCCTCGACCTCCGCGTATTTCGGCTTGCCGATGGTCAGGTTGCAGACCATCGACACAAGCGCAGCGCCCATCGCCCCCGAGAGGCCGGCGGCGCCGCCGCCGCCAGGCGTCGGCTGCTCGCTCGCCAGCTCGTCGAGGAAGACGCCGAGCGCCTGCTCCTTCGCCATCACGCCATTTCCTTGGCGAGGGCGTAGATCTCGTCGGCGTCGAACGACTGCTCGGTCGAGTCGAACAGCTTGCCGATCAGCGTGCGGTGCAGCTTCAGCTTGAGGCCGCCGAGGCCGAGCGCGCCGTAGATGATCTTGCCGTGGCGCTCCTTGGCCTTGTCCATGGCGTCGATGCCGCCGAGGCCCATCGGGGGCTGGGCGTTGTAGTCCGCCATGATCTCGATCGAGGACTCGGACTTCCAGGCTTCCTCGGAGAGCAGCTCGAAGCCGATCGCGCCGGCGGAGAACACCAGGTTGGCGCCCTCGATCGCCTCGCGGCGAGACGTCTCGTCCTTGGCCTCGATCGCCTCGACCTTCACGCCGAAGCGCTGCTCGATGGCGTCGGCCGCCTTCTGGGTCTTGCCCTGGTCGCGGCCCGTGATGGCGACGGTCGCGCCTTCCTTGCCGAGCATGACGGCGGAGCGCATGCCAACCGGGCCGGTGCCGGCGAGGACCACGGCGCGCTTGCCCTTGATGTCGCCGCCGGCCGACTTCACGACGAGCGCCACGCCGGCCGCGGCCGTCGTGTTCGAGCCGTTCGAATCCAGCATCACGGAGACGCGGAACGGGCCGAAGAACCGCTTCTTGACCGCGTCGAACACCGCCTCGCCGGCGGTCATGTCGCCGCCGCCGACGAAGATCGCCGTCGACTTCTTCTCGGCGCCGCCGCGCGTGTAGATCGTGCCGTCGACATAAGCGCCGACGTTCTCCGGCGTCACGCCGCCATAACCCGCGATGTGATCGGCGCCGCCGTCATAGCCGACGACGGTGTCGAAGACGCTCGGCGCGGGGTCCGTGTCGAATTGGAAAAGCAGCTTCTTGGTCATGTTTTTCCCTGTCGCCCGCGCTTGGGCTCGTTTTCTTGATGGCCTCGATCCGAGGCCGCCATGTGCTTCGACAAGCGTCCCTTGGGCCTCGTCGGGCGAGGGAGGCCGTATCCGGCCGCCCTCCTGTTCCCCAGGGCCGACAAGGCCTGAGGGGGGCAAGCCAAGAAGGCTCGAAGCACGCTGAACCGAGGCGACCGCCTCACTCCACCACGTTCGACGGCTTGCCCGCGACGAAGTTCTCGACATTGTCGATGAGCTGATCGGCGAGGATCTGCATCGCCTCCTTGGACGCCCACGCGACGTGCGGCGTCACGATCAGGTTCGGCAGATCGGCGTCGCACAGGATGTTGCCATCCTTCGGAGGCTCCTGCGCCACCACGTCGAAGCCCGCGCCGCCGATCTCGCCCGACTTCAGCGCCTCGAGCAGCGCCGCCTCGTCGACCAGGCCGCCGCGCGCGGTGTTGATGAGAAGCGCGTGCTTCTTCATCTTCCGGAACTGCTCGGCGCCGAACATGTTCTTGGTGTCAGGCGTCAGCGGCACGTGGATCGTGATCGCGTCGGACTGCGTCAGCACGGTCTCGAAATCCACGAGGCCTTCCTGCGGGAAGACGTCGTAGGGCAGGACCTTCATGCCGAGCGCCTCGGCGCGCTTGGCGATCGACTTGCCGAGAGCGCCATAGCCGACGATGCCGAGCGTGGAGCCCGCGATGTCGTAGATCGGATAATCGAAGTAGCAGAACTGGCTCGACTTGTTCCAGTCGCCGCGCTTCACCGACTGAGCGTAAGGCACGATCGAACGCCGCAGCGCGAACAGCAGCGCGATGACGTGCTCAGGAACGGTGTTGAACGCGTAGCCCCGGATGTTCGAGACCGTGATGCCCTGGGCCTTGGCCTGGGCCTTGTCGACCACGTCGGTGCCCGTCGCCGCGACCGCGATCAGCTTCAGATTGGGAAGCTGCTTCAGCGTATCGGCGCGCATCGGCACCTTGTTGATGATCGCGATGTCGGCGTCCTTGAGGCGCTCGACGATCTCGTCGGGCGTCCAGGTCGACTCGTATTCCTTGTACTCGTGCGGAAAGTTCGGAGCGCGGACGTTGGCGTCCAGGCTCTCGCGGTCGAGAAAGACGATCTTATGCGTCATGGAGACCCCCATTTCGCGGCTTTGACGGAGGGCGTCTTCCGCTGGCCGCTTGAGCAACACGGCATATCGCGCGCGAGCCGGTCGGGACAGGCCTTTCGGCCCGTCCCTCCGGTCACGACACGGAATTACGCCGCCTTGGGGGTGGCTTCCTGCTTCTCGATCGGGTTCTGGCGCAGATACTGCTGCGCCGCCGCGACGCCCGAGCCGGCTTCGATCTTCACGCCGTTGTCGAGCATCGACATCTCGGCGCCCGAGATCGCGCCGAGCAGCATGAGCTCGTTGAGATCGCCGATATGGCCGATGCGGAACACCTTGCCGGCGACCTTCGAAAGGCCGGCGCCGAGCGCGAGGTTGTAACGGTTATAGGCGTGCGAGATGATCTTCGCGGCGTCGACGCCTTCCGGCGCGAGGATCGCGCTGACGGTGTCGGAGTGCCAGCGCGGGCTCTTGGCGCACAGCTTGAGGCCCCAGGCGTCGACCGCCTTGCGGGTGGCCTCGGCCAGCACGCGATGACGGTTGAACACGTTGTCCAGACCCTCGTCGAACAGGCAGGCCAGCGCCTCCTTCAGACCGTAGAGCAGCGGCAGGGCCGGCGTGTACGGGAAGTAGCCCGCCGGGTTCTGCTTCATGTGGTCGTCGAAGTCGAAATAGACCTTGTTCAGCTTGGCGTTCTTGCGAACGTTCAGCGCCTTCTGGCTGACGCAGACGAAGCCGAGGCCGGCCGGCAGCATCAGACCCTTCTGCGAGCCCGAGACGGCGCAGTCCACGCCCCACTCGTCGAAGCGGAAGTCGATCGAACCGAGGCCGGAGACCGAGTCCACCAGCAGCAGTGCCGGATGGCCGGCGGCGTCCATCGCCTTGCGGATGGCGGCGATGTTCGAGGTCACGCCGGTCGCGGTCTCGTTGTGGACCACCATCACGGCCTTGATCTCGTGCGCCTTGTCGGCGCGGAGGGCCTCCTCGATCTTCTCCTCGTGGGCGCCGGTGCCCCACTCCTCTTCCTGGACCTCGACCTCAAGGCCGAGGCGCTGGGCCATGTCGACCCACAGGTGCGAGAACTGGCCGAAGCGGGCGGTCAGCACCTTGTCGCCGGGGGCGAGGGTGTTGGCGAGCGCAGCTTCCCAGCCGCCGGTGCCGGACGACGGGAAGATGAAGACCTGGCCGTCCTTGGTCTTGAAGACCTTCTTCATGCCCTCGAACAGCGGCAGCGTCAGCTCGGGGAACGCGGGCGAGCGATGATCCTCCATCGACACGACCATCGAACGCAGGACGCGGTCGGGCAGATTGGTCGGGCCGGGGACGAACAGGAAGTTACGACCAGGGCGTCTCGCCATTGTTTCCTCCAAAGCGCTTCTTGGCGGCGGAAAATACACGGGGGGTTGCGTTTGACTATGCGACAGCCAGTCACGTTCGCATAGGATTACGTCGGACGACGGATAGTTCTTCTGGATTTAGGGAAACTACTATCCTTCGTTCAGAAGAAGTTTGGCGCCCGTTTTGGCGTCGGGCGATAGGCGGGCCCGATCAGCTCCCGGCGCAAGTCTTCGACGGCGAGGGACGCTGGACTGCATCCTTCCCGTGATCGAGCGACGGATGTGAGATGAACGGTGATTATGCCCGGCGCGCGGTTCGGTTTCGAGGCCGACCTTAGGAGAAGCCTGCGACCGGCGCACGGGGAGCGCTGGGGATGCGGCCTTCACGGACGGCCGCGACCCGGGCGGCTGACGATCTCCGAGCACTTCGGTCAACGCGCGGCCGGGGCCGCTTCGAGCGGCCGGATCGCGTTCATGAGCACGCCGTAGGGCGCGAGCAACGCCCCCGCCGCGAGCGCTTTCACAAGGAAGTCGAACGCGGCCAGATTGGCCCAGAGCGGCGCGGTGAACGCGCTCCCGAGCAGCGCGGTCGGCCCCGACATGCTCGCGACGCCCGCGAAGGCGAGCGTGAAGAACAAGACGGTGTCGACCGCCGACCCGGCGAGACTCGCGAACAGCGGCGCCCGCCACCATTTCTGGCGGCGCAGTTGCGCGAAAACGCTGACGTCGAGCAGTTGCCCGATCAGGAAGGCGGTCGCGGAGGCGACGGCGATCCGCGGCGTCGCGAGCCAGATCGAGAGGCCGACCGCGATCGCGAAGCCGCAATACACCACGCGGCGCGCGCCCGACGGACCGAACCGGCGATTGGTGAGATCGGTGACCAGGAAAGCGACCGGATACGCGAAAGCGCCCCAGGTCAGCTTGTCCGCGAGGCCGAAGGCCGTCACCGGATGCTGGACAAGGATGTTCGAAGCGACGACGACCAGAGTCATCGCCGCGATCGCAGGCGCCAGGTTCCGCATGGTCGTCACGGCCGGGCTCAGGACCCAGCCGCCAGGAGCGTCAGGAAGCCGCCTGCTCGACCGGCTGCTCGCCGGCCTTGGCGATCTTCCGCTTCAGCTCTCGCGCGCCCTGGCTGAGCTGGATGTCCGCAGCCTTGGCCAGGAAGGCGTCGAGGCCGCCGCGATGCTCGACCGAGCGCAGCGCATGAGCCGAGACCTTGAGCCGCACGGACTGGCCGAGCGCTTCCGACAGCAGCGAAACCTGCAGCAGGTTCGGCCGGAAGGTGCGCTTGGTCTTGTGGTTCGAGTGGCTGACCTTGTGCCCCGTGAGCACGGCCTTGCCAGTGAGTTCGCAACGCCGCGACATGGGCTCTGCTCCTGCAACGATCAAAGGCCCGAGCGAAGGCTTCGGACGCGAGGTCCGGGCTGCGCCGCGAGCCTGGAAAAGGAGGCGCTGCTATAGACGCGGCCGTCCGGGGCGTCAAGGATCAGGACGTTCGAGCCGACGAATCACGCGCGACCGATATGGCTCCGGATCCGATTTGCCTCCAAGCCTCACAAAAATCGGAATTCTGCTTAAGTAGAGGGGCGGATGGACGTTCTCCAAGGATGAGCGCGTCGCAGATCAGCCTGGCGCGCCGGCGCACCGAGATTCTCCGCTCATGAAAACCACGTTCATGGCCGCCCGGCGGCCCCTATCGAGCGTCGCTCTGGGTCTCGCACTGGCGGCCCTGACAGCGGCCGCGCCAGTCATGGCCGAAACCTCCGCCCCGGGGGAGACCCGGATACGCGCGCGCTACGCCATGACGCTCGCCGGATTCGACATCGGCACAGCCACCATGCAGGCCGGGGTGGGCCGCTCGTCCTACGACATGAACCTGAGCGTCCGCATGACGGGCCTGGTGAAGTTCTTCACGGGCGGAAGGGGCGCCGCCATCGCCCGCGGCGGGGTCGAGGACGCGCGCGTCACGCCGACCGCCTATGCGCTCAACACCCGCTCGAACGACAAGGGGCAGATCATCCGCTTCGCCCTCTCGGGGGGCGCCGTGCGCCAGATGTCGGTGGAGCCGCCGCCGAAGACGAAAGACACCATCCCGGTGACGGACACCGACAAGCGAGGGATCGTGGATCCGCTGAGCGCGCTCGTCATGCCGGTCGCCGGATCCGGCGATCTGCTGGCGCCCGCCTCGTGCGACCGGACGTTGCCGGTGTTCGACGGGCGGCAACGTTTCGACGTGGCGCTGCGCTATGACCGCACCGAAACCGCAGTCGCTGACCCGGCCGTCAAGGGCTCCTATGACGGCAAGCTGATCGTCTGCAAGGCGAGCTACAAGGCGATCTCGGGCCACAAGCCCGGCCGGGCCCAGACCACCTTCATGGAGAACAACAAGGACATGGAGGTGTGGCTCGCGCCGGTCGCCGGCACACGCGCCTTGCTGCCGTGGAAGATCTCCGTGCGGACGCAACTCGGCACCGCGGTGATCACTGCGACCTCCTTCGTCGTGGACGCCGGCGAGACCCGAGCCTCGGGCGCCAAGGGAACCAACCTCTGAACCGCAGGACGACGCCGAGCCTGCGACGGTGGTGCGGCCCGGCTCAAGGCGCTGGAACGAATCAGGAATTGGCCGCGGATCGCCGATTCGGCCGCGCTTCGTTCAGGGACCGTTCCCATTTTGCGGCTTCGCCCGCTCCGGACGACCGGTTAAAGGGTTCTGAATGACCGATCCCGCGACGCTCGCTCCTGCGGCAGCGTCAGAAATTCTCGCGCCGGCGCGAGGCCGCGGCGTGACCGCGGTGCTTGGGCCGACCAACACCGGCAAGACCCACCTCGCCATCGAGCGCATGGCGGCGCACGGCTCAGGCCTGATCGGCCTGCCGCTGCGGCTGCTCGCGCGCGAGGTCTATGGCCGGCTCTCCGAGAAGGTCGGGACGGACAAGGTCGCGCTCGTCACGGGCGAAGAGAAGATCAAGCCGCCCGGCGCCCGATTCTGGGTCTCGACCGTCGAGGCGATGCCGCGCGACCTCGACGTCGATTTCGTGGCCCTGGACGAGATCCAGCTCTGCGCCGACTTCGACCGCGGGCATGTGTTCACGGACCGGATGCTCAATCTGCGCGGCCGCTACGAGACGCTGATGCTCGGCGCCGCCACGATGCGGCCGCTGGTCGAGAAGCTGCTGCCGGGCGCGAACGTCATCGGCCGGCCCCGGCTGTCGCAGCTCACCTTCGCGGGCGAACGCAAGCTCACCCGCCTGCCCCCGCGCAGCGCCATCGTGGCCTTCTCGGCCGAGGAGGTCTACGCGATCGCGGAGCTGATCCGCCGGC
>NZ_JBJKEX010000160.1:0-6643 GCF_045505405.1 Hansschlegelia beijingensis
GCCTTGCGCGCGCCTCCGGGCCCCGACGGCGAGACGAGAAGCCGCCTGACCCTCCGACCCGTCATGCCCGCGCCTTCGCGGGTATCCACGACTTGGGGCGTCGCCGTGGAAGGGAAGTCGTGGATACCGGCCTCACGGCCGGGCATGACGCGTTCCGGTTCGCCAGCGCGCGCGGAGGCGCCGCGCGGGGCGCGCGGTCGGGTCACGGCCGAAAAATCAAACAGCGCAGGGAAGGCGCGGAACGCCGGGCCACCTGTCATGCCGTAGTCCAGCGGCGAACCGGTGGCCCGGCGTCCCGCGCGGCGGCGATTTGGCGACGGATGCGGAACCGCGCTCCGGTCGCGGGCGGCCCGTTCTCCCTTGCGGGGTCGGTCCCATTGCGGGTCTCGGGCCTCGCCGCCTCCGAGGAAGCGCTTTGGCCCAAAACCCATCCCGCGCCTTAAGGCGCTCGACGGCGCGGCCCCGTCATAGTGCGGGGCGGGCGGTCATCGCCCCGAAAGCCCAGGCGCGGACGCCTGACCTCCCGAGGCCCGCAGCCGACGTCCCGGGACGGAAAGCTCCGGTGCTCCCCGCCGCAGGCGCCGCTCCTCCCCCGCATGGCCGGCCGGTCCGGACACGCCTCCCTGCACGGGGAAGGACGACGGGAGTGGACCACGGAAGGGGAGGGATGGACGTTTATATACTTGCCGCACCAGACGAATCGCTGGTAGCATTTTCATCGGACCGCAACTGGCCTAGGCACTTAGCGCGCGCCATGGCCCTGATGCGCCCCTCGGCTTCTTCTCTAGAGGAAGCCGCGATGCAGACCGTATGCGCATTCCCCAGAAACTCGTACTCAAACCCGTAAGTGATCGGATCATCCGTCATGGCTGAAGTCACCTATCCGTGTTACCAGCAAAGAAAAGATGTGAGTGGGCAGTGGTATTGGGTTTATTACGCAAGCAATGGGAAGGCTCTGGCCAGAAGCAGCGAAAGTTATCACAACAGGTCTGATTGCACTAACTGCATCAAGCTCCTGCAGGCATCTCAGAACAGCCCTATCTTTTATTTTGATTGAGGATGCTTCAGGAGCGAATCTCTAATCTGGAGGATAAGAAGTGAACGGCGTCGGCATCACAAACATCTCGTTCTTTGGACCCGGTGGGACGCAGACGTATATCGATAACGACGGCAGATTTAGATACGAGAGGGATGAAAGCGGCGCAGAATTTACTTTCGAGGTATCTCTTACTAATGACAGATCAGTGACATTGCGTGTGGTTGCGTTTAATAACGCACGAACTCTTGATGACCTTGAGAAAGACGCAAGACTGCAAGTCAAAAGGATGTTGCTAAGACTCGGGAAGATCGGGGAACGATACGAAGTGTCTGAAGCGGCCGGTGGAGAATCCGAAAAGATCGCGCGCACCTCTCCGGCTCCGGAGGGAGGTTAGATCCTCCACCAGCCTCTGCAACTTATCAATAAGCTCGCAAAGGCGATCATCTGCTTCGGTCATTAAGGCCTCCCCATGAAAAAGCCCGGCTCACTGGCCGGGCTGTAGCGGAAGGTTGGCGATGAGCTATTGGATCGCCTTCGCAATCGGCGCGGGGTTCGGCTTCCTGCAAGCCGTGGTTGGCGTCATCCGCAAGCCGCTACCCATGAACCATCCGGTCCAAGGGCTCTCAGTCGCGGCGGTCGTCGGAGGGCTTGTGTACGGCACCCTGATCTGGCTGGTCGCCCGCTTCGTCTTTTGACGGCTTCGCCTTCCCGATCTTCCTCAGGGCCTCGTCGAAACGCTCTTCCGACTGATCGCAGCCCAGTTCGCGCGCCAGTTCACGGAACTTATCGAGTTGCAGCTTGGCGTCGGGCTCTTTCGAGGACATCGCGGGGTATCTCTAACTTCGTGAGGAGCGCCGGTGTTCGGAACCGAAGTTCGCCCTTGTGTAACGGGTTCGGAAGGCGCCAGCACGCTCCGAAAGCGCCCTCGCTGACTTTTGCCTCGATCAAAGGAAAATAGTTGATCAGAACGGCGCTCTTCTGATGCCCCTTGAGCTCATTCCAGCCCTCTGAAGGAAAGAAAGAAAGGAACCCATTGTCTACAAAGGCAACTGCTTGGTGGGGCCTATAGGCGATCTTGCTGTCACCTGAGATCACAACCCGCCCGCCGAACCTTTTGTATGCGTCGGCCCAGATTTCGTCCTTCGTCTTCGCGACCACGAGATCCTTTAAATGCAAGAACTCGAAGCCCCGATCAGAATAGAGAGCCGTTAGCGCTCCGACCATTTTCGGAGAGCATGGGAAATCGAGCGCTATGCGCTCCCTCTTCACGCCGCCAAAGGCTCGGGCTGGCGGCGAAGTTCCTGCTCGAACCGGACCGCCATGTCGGCCTCAGAAATCGGGACCTCAAGCCAGTTGGAAGCGGCCTCCAAGCTCTCCCCCTCAGCCTTCCAGAGATCGAAGATAGCCTCTGTCGGTATCTTAGAAGGAACGACCGGCTTCCCGTATGCCAACCTCGGGTCGATTATGATGTCGGGGAAACGATTGGGTCTTGGATTCCACGTTCTGGCTAAGCTGGTCTTCGGATCGAAGACAACGCCTTGAATAAGGCTCCGCTCTATGAGCTCGTAGTGCTCATATTGCTTTGTGACCAAATTCCACAGCCGCCTATCCTGCTCATCCTTGGCGGCCTTCTTCAAGACCTCTTCAACGAATACCCTCTTTCCATCCGTTTTCAAAAGTATCTTATCGGTCGCAAATGGCTTCTCATTCCCGAATATCTTTCGAGCCTCATTGATCGCCGCTCGGATTGTCCTTGGCCTAACGTCCTGCTCACGCAGCATTTCGATCAGCCGCAGCTCCATCAAGTCGAGAAAACTTATCTCTTCCGCCCCGTTAAGAGGCTGGAACTGCCTAGCGATCAACGGGCCAGCTTGTCGTCCAGGATATCCGCGCAGCCAACCATAGATGCGACGAGCGCTTCCCATCTCAATAAGGCGCGCGGCCTCATTGACGCTGTAGAATCCAAGAGAGAGCGGGTTGGCGACGCTGTTCACGGCGCCCCGCACGAGTCCCGGTACATCAGCCGCTTTCCGCTTATTCCGATAAGTGCGTTCTCCGCACGCATGGTGTCATTGATGCCAAGCGCTTGACGATTGTTGTACCGGAAATCGAACTCGGCAAGGTAGCGGTGCAGGTGCTTCTCAGCGCAGTGCTGATAGACGCCCGTCATCCCCCGCTTGAAGATGGAGAACACGCCTTCGACGGTGTTCGTGTAGGCGTCGCCCCGCACGTACTCCTTCTTGGAGTGGTCCACGATCTCGTGGGAAGCGATGCCGGGGAGCGCGCGGCGATAGTAGGGCGCGTTGTCGGACATCAGGCGCGTCTCACGAGCAACATTCTTCGCCACCTGCACCTCAACGGTCCAACGCGTGATGGACGGCACGTGGATGGAGCGAACGGACCCGCCACGCTCAACAAGGCTGATGACCTTGAACTTGTGGGCGCGGCCCTTGCTCGGCACGAAGTTCCGCTTCCGACCGACGAACGTCTCGTCGATCTCAACCGTCTTGCCCTCGCCGCCGAGAGGCTCAAGCGCGCCGGAGCGCATGGCTTCACGAAGCCGGTGCTCCATGAACCAAGCCGTCTTGTAGGTGACCTGCAGGACGCGGTGGAGCTGGTGAGCGCTCACGCCCTTCTTGCTGGACACCATGAGAAAGACCGCCTGCAGCCACTTCGTCATCGGGACGTGGCTGGACTCAAAGACGGTCCCGACGCGCACCGTGAACTGCTTGTTGCAGCCGCGGCACTTGCGGAGGCCGATGCGAGTCTTCTTGAGATCGTAGATCGGCTTCTCGCCGCTGTTCCCGCAGTGAGGGCACACCGGACCCATCGGCCAAAGCACCTTCTCCACGTGGGCGAAGGCGGCTTCCTCGCAGTGAAAGTAGGGGCGGGACAGGACGGACATGCTCATTCCTCAACGGTATGAGCGATTATAGGACCGTAGTCTGGTGCGTCAAGTATATAATGCCCGAGGGATGTCAAGGAATTTAATCCGAATGCGCAGCGCTAGCTAAGGACCGAGTCCGTTTCTGACCGATTCCGTTGAAAAACTCGGCCGTTGAAGCGGGGCTCCGTCGCTGATTCACTCCGTCATGCGGGCGGAGGGCGGCGGCGATGATGGGTGAACGGCAGGTCGACCAGGCGGCGCTGTTTTACGAGTTCTCACTCGAGCGGCATGTGCCGCAGGATCATCTGCTGAGGGCGATCGACCGCTTCGTCGACCTGTCTGAGGTTCGGCGGGAGTTGGCCCCGTTCTACAGCGCGACTGGCCGTCCTTCGATTGATCCCGAACTCCTGATCCGGATGCTGCTGGTCGGCTACTGCTTCGGCGTTCGCTCGGAGCGGCGGCTGTGCGAGGAGGTCCACCTGAACCTCGCCTATCGCTGGTTCTGTCGCCTCGGGCTCGACGGCGACGTGCCGGATCATTCGACCTTCTCGAAGAACCGCCACGGCCGCTTCCGCGACAGCGACCTGCTGCGCAAGCTGTTCGAGACGGTGGTCCGCCGCTGCATGGCGGAGGGTCTCGTCGGTGGCGACGGCTTTGCGGTCGACGCCAGCCTGATCCGGGCCGACGCCAACCGTCACCGCTCGGCGGACGGCGCGGACGAGGTCGACTGGGAAGAGTTGGCCGCGACGCGGCGGTCAGTTCGCGAATACCTCGACACGCTCGACGATGCGGCGTGGGGCGCGGCGAGCGAGACCCGGCCGAAGTTCGTGTCTCGGTCTGATCCCGCCGCGCAGTGGACCGGCGCGCACAAGGGCCACGCCTTCTTCGCCTACGCGACCAACTACCTGATCGACCTCGACCACGCGGTGATCGTCGACGTCGAGGCCAGCCGCGCGATCCGGCAGGCCGAGGTCGGCGCCGCGCGAACTATGGTCGCGCGGACACAGGAGCGCTTCGGGCTCTGGCCCGAGCGGCTCGCAGCCGACAGCGCTTACGGCGCGGCCGAGATGCTCGCCTGGCTGGTCCATGAACGCGGGATCGAGCCGCACATCCCGGTGTTCGACAAGAGCGCCCGGACCGACGGCACGTTCAGCCGTTCGGACTTCCCCTACGACCACGCCCGCGATCTTTACACCTGCCCGGCCGGGAAGGAGCTGAGACCCCGTCAGAGGGTCTACCGGACCTCGGCTCCGCTCGTCGACGAGGCCGGCATGATGCGCTACCGCGCCAGCAAGTTCGACTGCGACGCCTGCTCCCTGAAACCGCAGTGCTGCCCGAACACGCCGGCGCGCAAGAGGATCATCTGACTATTCGGTACAGGAAGGCGCTCGGCGTGCTTCAATTACGTTCATTACGGTTGAAGGAGCACTTCCAATGAAAAGCAAGAGCACCATGGCAGCTCGAGCCGCCGTTTTGGATATGGTCGGATTGCTCATGGCTATTTCCGCGGCGACGCCAGCGTCGGCGCAGTCTAGTGTGAAGATCGGCCTCCTCACCTGCACGACTGGTCCGCAAATTGGAGAGATCGTTTTCTCCAAAGCGAAAACGCGATGCACGTTTCATCCCGATGTGGGCGAAGATGAGAACTACCACGGCGAAATCCGAAAATATGGTCTCGATGTGGGCGTCGAGGCGCGCAGCGTGATCGTGTGGGCCGTCTTCTCGCCACAGACCGGATACGCCCCGGGATCGCTTGCGGGAGTTTATGTTGGCGCGACAGCTGACGCGACGATCGGCGTTGGTCTTGGGGCAAATGTCCTGGTCGGCGGATCAAACAAGCAATTCGCACTGCAGCCTCTCAGCCTCCAAACTCAAGCTGGCTTCAATATTGCCGTTGGAGTCGGTGAGCTGGTTTTGACAGAGCGGTAGCGGACCCAGCGCAAGAGGCCGTCAGGTCCCGAGCGACAAGAACGTCCGAGTCCGCATCGCGCATATCTGTTGCGAGATGTATACGGCCGCGGCCGCCATCGAGACGATGGAGGCCGTCGCGAACGAAGACCTCGACCTCGTCGTGCTGAGCGGCGACGGCGACTGTTCGGACCTCTCGTCCAACGATCTCTACCTGTCGCGCTCGCGCGATGCGCGCGGGCGCCTCAAGAACGCGAACAACCAGAAGGTTGCTCGCCGCCACGCCATCACGACAGTGAGGTCGCAGGTCAGGTTCGTCTGCCGCCGCCCTCAGTGAGTCTGCTTCTTGCGACAGGAGGTATCTAGAGGTCGACTGACGAAAGAGCCGCCTCGCCAGACATGTCGCGGAGCGCATCGGTGAAAGCTGAAGTAAATCTGCTAAGCTCTTCATAGCTCGTCAGGAAGCGAGCGGTGCAGGCCTGTTGAAGATCAGCGTCCGCGCTCTTCCACACCTCGGTCGCGACCTCCGTGTGAACGAGGATGGCGCCTCGAGATCCATGCGGCCGAACGATCACCCTGAGATGCACTTGGTCGAGAACGTCTTGTGCCCCCTGCTTCCAAATCCCTCCTTCAAGGGTGGGGGGATTATCCGACGAGAGCGGAAACGCTCTCAAAGCCGTTATGAACCGCTCCGGGATTCCCGGAGGCTCCAACTCCTGAGTAGGATGGAGCGATGACGAGCAAGACGACGAACAAGTTTTCGCCTGAGGTGCGCGCTCGCGCGGTGCGGATGGTGCTGGAGCACGAGG
>NZ_JBJKEX010000161.1:0-6593 GCF_045505405.1 Hansschlegelia beijingensis
CGCCGTCCGCCCCCGCGACCGCAGCCGCGCCCCGCTCCCGCGCCGACGTCCTCAAGCAGGGCGTCCGGGTGGCGATCGACAGCGAGCGCCTGAACGGCTCGATCGCGCTCACCGGCGCCCGGATCGACGACGTTTCGCTCAAGGACTATCGCGAGACCGTCAACCCCAAGAGCCCCGAGATCGTGCTGTTCGCGCCGCTCGGCAGCCCGCAGCCCTATTACGCCGAGTTCGGCTTCGTGAACGCTCCGGGCGGCACGGTGAAGCTGCCGGACGGCCAGACCGAGTGGAAGGCCGAGACGACCGGCGCGCTCACCTCCACCACGCCCGTGGTGCTGAGCTGGGATAATGGCGAGGGCCTGACGTTCCGGCGCACGATCTCGCTCGACGACGACTACATGTTCACGGTCAAGGACACGGTGTCGAACGCCGGCGCCGCGGCCCAGACCCTTTACCCCTACGCGCTGATCTCGCGACGCGGCGAGCCGCACGTCGAGGGCTACTACATCCTGCATGAAGGCCTGATCGGCTTCCTGGGCGACGAGGGGCTGCAGGAGCTGTCCTACAAGAAGGTCTCCGAGGGCGCCCGCACCTTCAAGGTGACCGGCGGCTGGCTCGGCATCACGGACAAGTACTGGGCCTCGGCGCTGATCCCGCCGCAGGACAAGCCCTATGCGGGCCGCTTCGCCGCCACCACCGAGGGCGGAAAGGCCTACCAGACCGACTATCTGCTCGAGCCCGTCACGCTCGCGCCCGGCGCGACCGCCGAGACCTCGAACCGGCTGTTCGCCGGCGCCAAGCAGGTCTCGGTGCTGGACCGCTACGAGAGGGAAGGCGGCGTCGAGCGCTTCGAGCTGCTGATCGACTGGGGCTGGTTCCACTTCATGACCCGGCCGATGTTCTACGCGCTCGATTTCTTCTACAAGCTCGTGGGCAATTTCGGCGTCTCGATCCTGATCGTGACGGTGATCGTGAAGCTGCTGTTCTTCCCGCTCGCCAACAAGTCCTACGTCTCGATGTCGAAGATGAAGCTTGTGCAGCCCGAGATGCAGCGGCTCCGCGAGCAGTACAAGGACGACCGGGCGAAGCAGCAACAGGAGCTGATGGAGCTCTACAAGCGCGAGAAGATCAATCCGCTGGCGGGCTGCCTGCCGGTGCTGGTGCAGATCCCGGTGTTCTTCTCGCTCTACAAGGTGCTGTTCATCACCATCGAGATGCGGCATGCGCCGTTCTTCGGCTGGATCCACGACCTGGCGGCGCCCGATCCCACCACGCTGTTCAACCTGTTCGGCCTGATCCCCTGGGACCCGCCGCACTTCCTGATGATCGGCATCTGGCCGCTGATCATGGGCGTGACGATGTTCCTGCAGATGCGGCTCAACCCCGCGCCGGCGGACCCGGCCCAGCAGATCGTGTTCACCTGGATGCCGGTGTTCTTCACCTTCCTGCTGGCGTCGTTCCCGGCGGGTCTGGTGATCTACTGGTCGTGGAACAACACGCTGTCGATCATCCAGCAGTCCATCATCATGAAGCGCCAGGGCGTGAAGGTGGACCTGTTCGGCAACATCCGGGACGCGTTCCGGAAGAAGCCGGCGGACGCCACGAAGACCTAGGCGCGGCGCGCCGTCGTCCCGGACCGCCGCGCAGGCGGATCCGGGACAGTCCTGCTTCGTCATGGTCCGGCCGCAGGCCGGACCATTCATGTTCGACGTCGAGCCCGACGCCAGGAGCGGGTCCTCCGGTCAGGCCGGAGGACGACGGCGCAGGTTCCGGCCGCGCAGCCGGAAAGGAGAGCCGTCCATGGCCGACGAGATCGAAATCCCCGAAGACCCCTATCCGGAGATCGGCCGAAAGCTGTTCGCCGGCCGCTGCGATTTCGTGATGGGCGCGGCGAAGCTCGCGCAGTTGCCCGAGATGGACCGGCCGGAGATCGCCTTCGCGGGCCGCTCCAATGTCGGCAAGTCGAGCCTCGTCAATGCGCTCACCGGCCGCAAGACGCTCGCCAAGACCTCGAACACGCCGGGCCGCACGCAGCAGCTCAACTATTTCGACCTCGGCGGGCGCGCCTACATGGTCGACATGCCGGGCTATGGCTACGCCCAGGCCCCCGTCGAGCAGGTGCGCGCCTGGACCTATCTGGTGAAGTCCTATCTGCGCGGCCGCGCGAGCCTCGCGCGGGTGTTCGTGCTGATCGACTCCCGGCACGGACTGAAAGAGGTCGACCGCGACGCGCTCGACCTGCTCGACCAGGCCGCGACGTCCTACCAGATCGTGCTCACCAAGCTCGACCAGCTGAAGCTCCCCGAGCAGGCGGAGCGGATCGAGCAGACCGCCGCCGCCCTCATCCGCCGCCCCGCCGCCTTCCCGGTGGTGCTGGCGACGTCGAGCCGCGAGGGAACCGGCGTCCCGGAGCTTCGCGCCGCGATCGCACGGCTGATCGACGAGCGCACCTGAGCCTTCCGGCCGCCGCGGCTTGGACTAAGGGGCGCCCTTTCCCTCCCTCACGAGACGCGGAGGGTGGACGGGCCGAGCCCGGCCGGGTGGGGTGTTCTCAGGACAGAGCGCTACGCCCGAAGACCCCACCCGACCCTTCGCTTGCGCGAAGGGCCACCCTCCCCACGGCTTCGCCGCGAGGAGGGAGAAGAGGCGACGCGCCTCGGACGAAGGGCGGTCTTTCCCTCCCTCGCAGAGGGGAGGGTGGACGGCGCAGCCGGCCGGGTGGGGTGCTCTCAGGACAGAGCGCTATGCCCGAAGCCCCCACCCGCCCCTTCGCTTGCGCGAAGGGCCACCCTCCCCACGCTTCGCGTGAGGAGGGAGAAGGAATAAGCCTAGGCTTTTATTCCTTGACATCCAGCCTTGCCCGTGCTCCACTCCTGCTGTCCTTCTCCGACAGGAAGGCGTGTCCGGACCGGCCGGCCATGCGGGGGAGGAGCGGCGCCTGCGCCCGCGAGCACCGGAGCTCGCGGTCCGGGACGTCGGCTGCGGGCCCTGCGAGACGTTTGCGTCTCGTCGGGATTACAGGCCGCCCGCCCCGCACTAGGACGGGGCCGCGCCGTCGAGCGCCTTAAGGCGCGGGATGGGTTTTGGGTTCTCGGCGTTTCCTTCGAAGCGGGAGGTCCGAAATCCGCAAAGGGACCGACCCCTCACGGGGCTACGGGCCGCCCGCGACCGGAGCGCGGCTTCCGCCAGCTGATGACAAGCCGCCGCGCGTGGAGCGCCGGGCGACCGGCAAAATACGCGTAAAACCACGGTGGCCCGGCGCTCCGCGCCTTCCACTGTCGCTGTTTGAACCGGTTTCACGTGACCGCCGTGCGACCCGGCGGATCGCGCGCGTCCGGAGGCCAGAGCTCGACGTCCGAAGACCCCACCCGGCCGCGCTTTCGCGCGTCCACCCTCCCCACGGCTGCGCCGCGAGGAGGGAGAAGAGGCGGCGCGGCTCGGACGAAGGGCGCTCTGTCCCTCCCTCGCAGAGGGGAGGGTGGACGGGCGAAGCCCGGCCGGGTGGGGTGGTATGAGGACAGAGCGCTACGCCCGAAGGCCCCACCCGCCCCTTCGCTGCGCGAGGGGTCACCCTCCCCACGCTGCGCGTGAGGAGGGAGAGAAGGCGGCCGCCGGCGAGCCCTAGGCCCGTCGGAACAGGCCGATGATCAACAGCAGCACGACCGCGCCGATGGTGGCGCCGACGATCGCCCCCAAAATGCCGTTGCCGACGAAGATGCCGAGCCGTCCGAGCAGCCAGGCGCCGATGAAGGCGCCGACGACGCCGACGGCGATGTTGCCGATGATGCCGAGGCCGTAGCCGCGGACGATCAGGCCCGCGAGCCAGCCCGCGATGCCGCCGATGATCAGGATCGCGATGATGCCGAAGCCTGCGAAGGGTTCCATGTGCGCCTCAATGTCCGCGGAGCCCGGCCTATCCCGGCTCCGCGCCTGGAGATAAGGCGGCGAGCTCCGGCGACCATGCCGCAGCGCGGCGCCCGGCTATGGTCGCATTGCGCGGGCCTCCCGGCGAAGCATATTGCCTTGCACATCGCCCCCTGACGGAGAGCAGCGCATGACCGCGTCCGCCGAGCGCAAAGACCTCTACGACCTCGGCGAGATGCCGCCGCTCGGCCACGTGCCCGCGAACATGCACGCCTGGGTGGTCCGCAAGGAGCGCCATGGCCCGCCGGAAAGCGCGAACGAACTCGAGGTGGTGCCGACCTGGCCGCTCGGCGACGAGGACGTGCTGGTCTACGTGATGGCGGCCGGCGTCAACTACAACCATGTCTGGGCGTCGCTCGGCGAGCCGATCTCGCCGATCGACCGGCATGGATCGCCCTTCCACATCGGCGGCTCGGACGCCTCCGGGATAGTGTGGGCGGTCGGCGGCAAGGTGAAGCGCTGGAAGGTCGGCGACGAGGTCGTCATCCACTGCAACCAGGATGACGGCGACGACGAGGAGTGCAACGGCGGCGACCCGATGTTCTCCAACTCCCAGCGGATCTGGGGCTACGAGACGCCGGACGGCTCCTTCGCGCAGTTCTGCCGGGTGCAGTCGCGCCAGTTGATGGAGCGGCCCAAGCACCTCACCTGGGAGGAGGCGGCCTGCTACACGCTGACGCTCGCCACCGCCTACCGGATGCTGTTCGGGCACGCGCCGCACGCGTTGAAGCCGAACGACAACGTGCTGGTGTGGGGCGCCTCGGGCGGCCTCGGCGTGTTCGCGGTGCAGCTGATCGCGGCCTCGGGCGGCAACGCGATCGGCGTCATCTCGGACGAGTCCAAGCGCGACTACGTCATGAGCCTCGGCGCCAAGGGCGTGATCAACCGCAAGGATTTCGACTGCTGGGGCCAGATGCCCAAGGTCAACAGCCCCGAATACAATGTGTGGGTGAAGAACGCCCGCGCCTTTGGCAAGGCGATCTGGGAGATCACCGGCAAGGGCGTCGACGTCGACATGGTGTTCGAGCATCCGGGCGAGTCGACCTTCCCGGTCTCCTGCCTGGTGGTGAAGCGCGGCGGCATGGTGGTGTTCTGCGCCGGCACCACCGGCTACAACATCACCTTCGACGCCCGCTATGTCTGGATGCGGCAGAAGCGCATCCAGGGCTCGCACTTCGCCCATCTGAAGCAGGCCTCCGCGGCCAACAGGTTCGTGCTCGAGCAGAGGGTCGACCCCTGCATGTCCGAGGTGTTCTCGTTCCAGGACATCCCGGCCGCGCACACCAAGATGTGGAAGAACCAGCACGCGCCCGGCAACATGGCCGTGCTGGTCAACGCGCCGCGGGCGGGGCTGCGCACCGTGGAGGACGTGGTCGAGGCTTACCAGGCGTCGAAATCCGCGGCTGCGGCCTGATGCAGCGCTTCGTCCGCGCCAAGCTGCACGGCCTGCGGGTCACCGGGGCCGACCTGAACTATCATGGCTCGATCACGCTCGACCCGGAGATCTGCCGGCGGGCGGGACTGGACCCGCTGGAGTTCGTCGAGATCTGGAACAAGAACTCTGGCGCGCGGATCTCGACCTATGTGCTCTACGGCGTCGCCGGCTCGCGCTGCTGCATCCTGAACGGCGCGGCGGCGCGCACCTGCCAGATCGGCGATGAGGTGATCATCGCCTCCGCGACCTATGGCGCGGTCGACGACGTGATCGCGGCGCAGCCCACGGTGCTGACCTTTCGCCCCGACAACGAGGTGGCGGAGGAGATCGGCTACCGCGTCTTCCGCAATGAGGCCGGCGAGCTCGACATGACGATCGAGAGCGACGGTGCCGTGGTGCCGATCCGCGCGCTGGTCGGCTGATGGCGGCTTGACGCTCGATCGCCGCGACCGCACGGTCCGGCCATGGTCGCCATCAAAGCCTCCGCGGTCGACGCCTTCCTGGCCCGGCCGCAGCCTGACGTGTTCGCCGTGCTGCTCTACGGGCCGGACGCCGGACTGGTGGCCGAGCGCGCCGAGCGTCTCGCGGCCAGGGCGCTCGAGGGCTCCGACGATCCTTTCGGACTGATCCGGCTGGAGGGCGACGAGCTCGCCTCCGATCCGGGCCGCCTCGCCGACGAAGCCCGCACCATCGCCCTGTTCGGCGGCAAGCGCGTCATCCGCGTCCGCGCCGGCGGCCGCGCTATCACGGCGGCCGTCGACGGGCTCCTCAACGGCCCCGCCCCGGAATCGCTGACCATCCTGGAGGCCGGCGACCTGAAGAAGAGCGCGCCGCTGAGGGCGCTGTTCGAGAAGAGCCCGCGCGGGGCGGCCCTGCCCTGCTACCCGGACGAGGCCGCCGGCCGGGACCGCCTGATCGACGACGAGATGCGCGCCGCGGGATTGTCGATCGCGCCGGAGGCCCGCGCCCTGCTCGTCGCCCACCTCGCGGGCGACCGGATGGCGGCGCGCGAAGAGGTCCGCAAGCTCTGCCTCTATGCGATGGACCAGGGCCGGATCGAGCCGGACGACGTCGCCGCCGTCATCGCCGACGCCGGGGATGTCGGAATGGACCAGGCCGTGGACGCGGCCTTCACGGGCCGGACGGCCGAGACCGCAGCGCTCCTGCGCTCCCTCAAGATCGGCGGCACGCCCGCCTCCGTCGTGGTCGGCGCGGCGCTGCGGCACGCCTTGTCGCT
>NZ_JBJKEX010000162.1:0-6570 GCF_045505405.1 Hansschlegelia beijingensis
CGCGGCGGCGGCGGTCTCGCCGCGCGCCTCCGGCTTGGGCGTCGCGCGCAGCGCAACGACCGCTTCGCCGACCTTCAGGAGCTGAAGGACATCAAGACCCAGCAGGCGGTCACCGACCTGCTCGGAGTGCAGAACCCGTTCTTCCGCCTCCATGACGGAGTGGCCGGAGCGACCACGCATATCGACGGCCGCACCGACATCAACTTCGCCTCCTACAACTATCTCGGGCTGAACGGCCATGCCGAGGTCGCCGCGGCCGCCAAGGCGGCGATCGACCATTACGGCGTATCGGTCTCGGCGAGCCGCCTCGTCGCCGGCGAACGCCCGATCCATCGGGAGCTCGAGCGCCGCGTTGCGGACTTCTACGGCGTCGAGGCCGCGGTCGCCTTCGTCAGCGGCCACGCCACCAACGTGGCGGCGATCGGCCATCTGATGCGTCCGAAGGACCTGATCGTCTACGACTCGCTCGCCCACAATTCGATCGTGGTCGGCGCGACGCTGTCGGGCGCGACCCGCAGGCTGTTTCCGCACAACGACCTCGACGCGCTGGAGGAGATCCTCGCCCAGCAGGCCCATTCGCATGAGCGGGTGCTGGTCGCCGTGGAAGGCCTCTACAGCATGGACGGTGATTTCCCGGATCTCGCGCGATTGGTCTCGCTCCGCGACCGCTACGGCTTCTGGCTGATGGTCGACGAGGCCCATTCGCTCGGCGTGCTGGGCAAAACCGGCCACGGCGTCGCCGAGGAATGCGGCGTCGACCCGCGCGATGTCGACATCTGGATGGGCACGCTGTCCAAGACGTTGTCGGGCTGCGGCGGCTTCATCGCCGGCTCGGCCGCGCTCGTCGAGTACCTCAAGTTCACCGCGCCGGGCTTCGTCTATTCGGTCGGCATGCCGCCCGCGGTCGCGGCCGCCGCGATCGCCTGCTTCGACCTGCTGGAGCGGGAGCCGGAGCGGGTGACGCAGCTGCGGGCCAACGGTGTGCGCTTCGTCGAGAAGGCCAAGGAGGCGGGCCTCGACGTCGGCTCCAGCACCGGGCTCGCCATCGTGCCCGTGATGGTCGGCGACTCGCTGCGGGCCGTCCACCTCTCCAACAGGCTGCTGGAGCGCGGCGTCAACGCGCTTCCGATCATCCATCCGGCGGTGCCCGAGCGCTCGGCTCGGCTGCGCTTCTTCATCACCAGCGAGCACACCCCGGAGCAGATAGACGAGGCGGTCGCGATCACCGCCGACGAGCACGCGAAGCTGGCGAAGGCAGGGTTCGGCATCAAGATGGCCGCAGCCCTGGCCAAAGCGACCCGGCCGAGCTGACCCGCTTGGCGCCGGCGACCAGGGTCCCGGGTGGCGCGGTCGAGATCCGGCCGGTCGCCACCAGGGCTGACGTCAAGCCGTTCTGGCGCGCGGCGCTGAAAGCGCAGGGCCATGAGCCGAACTACGCGCCGCCGCTGCTCAAGGAGACCTATGACGTCCTGACGCCGCGCGTGACGCCGTTCGCGCGCGAAAACGAGGGGCAGGCCTGGGTGGCGTTCCGCGGCGGCGAGCCGGTCGGCCGCATCTACGCCGTCAAGCACAACGCGCACCTCGCCAAGTATCACGACGCCACTGGGCACTTCGGCTTCCTTGAGGCGGTCGATGACGATCCCGTTTGGGACGCGCTGTTCGCCGTCGCGGCGGATTTCCTGCGCTCGCACGGGCTGAGTCGGGTGACCGGGCCGTTCAGCGCCTCGGTCAACCACGAGTGCGGGTTGCTGGTCGAAGGCTACGAGACGCCATCGACGACCCACACCAATTACGCGCCGCCCTATTATGCGCGGCAGCTGGCGCGCCTCGGCTTCCGGCCGATCAAGGACATCGTCGGCTACGAGGGGTCGATCGCGGACAGCCAGCTCCCGGGCCGCGTCGCGGCCGTGCGGGCCCGGTGGTCCGGGTCCGAAGACCTGAAGCTCCGGCGCGCGCAGGGACCCAACGCCGCCCGCGAGCTGAACGAGGTCTACAACGACGCCTGGTCGGTGAACTGGGGCTCCGCCCCCGTGTCGTACGAGGAGGCGAAGTTCCTCGCCGAGCTCGCGCAGCAGATCGTGCCCCCGGACTGGACCACGCTGGCGGACTGGCGCGGCGAGCCGATCGGCGTTCTGTGCATGGCGCCCGACCTCAACGAGGCAGTTCACGACCTCGGCGGCAAGCTCATGCCGTTCGGCTGGGCGAAGCTGATCTGGCGGCTCAAGGTCTCCGGCGTCTCGCGCGTGCGGGTGCCGATCATCGGGGTGCGCCGGGCCTGGCGCGGCACCCGGGTGGGCGCCATGGCGGCGGCCGTTCTGCTCGCGGACGCGATCGAGAAGGCCAGGAAGGCCGGCTGCCGGCGCCTCGAGGTCAGCTGGATGCTCGAGGACAACAGGTCGATCCTCAACCTCGTGCGGAGCATGCCGGCCGAGAAGACCAAGGTCTGGCGGATCTTCGAGAAGGAGATCTGAGGGGCTAGCGCCCCTCGGGGGTCGGCTCGTCGAGCGCGCCCTCGGGCGGCTGAACCACCACGCGGCCGCCGGCGATGTCGACCAGCGGCGCGACCGCCTTGGTGAACGGCAGGTAGACCGTGCGCCGGCCGCGATCGAGCCGGATCTCCAGAAGGTCATCGGCGCCGAAATTCGTCACCGCGATGATCTGGCCCAGGCGCGCGCCGTCGACCGTCTCGGCCCGCAGGCCCACGAGGTCGGCGTAATAGAACTCGTCCTCGTCCTCGGCCGGAGGCAAGGCCTCGCGGGGAACGAACAGGCCGACGCCGGTCAGCGCCGCGGCGGCGTCGCGGTCCCCGACGTCCTTGAGCCGCACGACCAGCATGTCGTCCTTGATCAGCCTGGCGCTGGCCACCTCGAAGCGGCGCGCGCCCGCCTCATCCGTCAGCGGCCGGTAGTGGGCGAGCGCCTGCGGATCGGCTGTGAACGACTTGACGCGCAGCTCCCCGCGCACGCCGTGAGGCGCGCCGAAGACGCCAATCTGAACAAGGCGGGAGGCCATCGATCTCAAGCCAGCAACGGGCGGCGCCGGAAGCGCGTCCTCCGGCGAGCCGGAGGACGGATCTCGGCCGCCCAGGTCCCGGGTCCAGCGCAGATGACCCGGCGATGCCGGACCACGACGGACCTGGGTTCAGGAGACGCTCCCGGCGTTCGGCGAAGCCTCGGCCGGGACGGCGTCGGTTCCGGCTTACGCCGCGGCTTCGTCGCCGCCGGCAGCCGCCGCCTTGGCGGCCTCGGCGCGCTCCTGGGCCTTCTTGCCCGGCTCGCCCTTCTTCGGGTTGTTGCGCGCGTCGCGCTTCATCAGGCCGGCGGCGTCGAGGAAGCGGTGCACGCGGTCGGTCGGGGTCGCGCCCTTGGCGAGCCACTCCTTGGCCTTGTCGAGGTCGAGCTTGACGCGGTCGGCGTGGTCCTTGGCGAGCAGCGGGTCGAACGAACCGATGCGCTCGATGAAGCGGCCGTCGCGCGGATAGCGCGAGTCCGCGATCACGATGCGGTAGAACGGACGCTTCTTGGCGCCGCCGCGCGCCAGACGGATCTTCAGGGCCATTTCTCTGCTTCCTTCTTCAATTCGTCGTCCCGGCCGAAGCGGCGGAGCCGCGTAGAGCCGGGATCGTTCTCAGGGTCTGCGTTCCATTTGGCTGGCGATCCCGGCTCTGCGCTGCGCTTCGGCCGGGATGACGCGCCACCCAAAACTCACTTCTTCTTGCCGAGGCCGGGGAAGCCGCCGAGGCCGGGCAGCTTCGGCAGTCCGCCCATGCCGCCGCCCGGGAAGCCGGGAGGCAGGCCGCCGCCTGTGCCCGGGAAACCGGGCGGCAGACCTTGCGGCATCTTGCCCTTCTTCAGGTCCTCGAGCGCTTCCGGGGGGATCTGCGGCGCGCCGCCGCCGAAACCGAGCGCCGCCCCGAGGCCCGCGAGCGGGCCGCGGCCGGACTTGGCGCCCTTGCCCATCATCTTCATCATGTCCGCCATCTGGCGGTGCATCTTGAGGAGCTTGTTGACGTCCTCGACCTTGGTCCCCGAACCGGCCGCGATGCGCTTCTTGCGGCTCGCCTTGAGGAGGTCGGGGTTGCGGCGCTCGGCCTTGGTCATCGAGTCGATGATCGCCGCCTGGCGCTTGAACATGCTCTCGTCGAGATTGGCGCCGGCCATCTGCTTCTTGAGATTGGCGACGCCCGGCATCAGCGACATCACGCCCGACATGCCGCCGAGCTTCTGCATCTGGCCGAGCTGCTCTTTCAGGTCGTTCAGATCGAACTGACCCTTGCGCATGCGCTCGGCGGCCTTCTGGGCCTGCTCGGCGTCGATCGAGGCGGCGGCCTTCTCGACCAGCGCGACCACGTCGCCCATGCCGAGGATGCGGTTCGCGATGCGCTGCGGATCGAACTCGTCGAGCGCGTCGAACTTCTCGCCGACGCCGACGAGCTTGATCGGCTTGCCGGTCACGGCCCGCATGGAGAGCGCGGCGCCCCCGCGGCCGTCGCCGTCCAGACGGGTGAGCACGATGCCGGTGACGCCGAGCGCCTCGTCGAAGGCGCGGGCGGTGACGACCGCGTCCTGGCCGGTCAGCGCGTCGGCGACCAGCAGCACCTCATGCGGGTCGACCGCGCGCTTGACCTCCGCGGCCTCGGCCATCAGGGCCTCGTCCAGCGTGGTTCGGCCGGCGGTGTCGAGCAGCACCACGTCGTAGCCGCCGAGCCTTCCGGCCTCCATGGCGCGGCGCGCGATCTGCACGGCGGACTGGCCGGGCACGATCGGCAGCGTGGCGACGCCGGTCTGCGTCCCGAGCGTGGCGAGCTGCTCCATCGCGGCCGGACGGCGCGTGTCGAGCGAGGCCATCAGCACCTTGCGCCGGTCGCGGTTCGTGAACCGGTAGGCGATCTTGGCCGTCGACGTGGTCTTGCCCGAGCCCTGGAGGCCGACCATCAGGATCGGCACCGGAGCCGCGGCCGCGAGGCTGATGGTCTGGGCGTCGGCCCCCAGCATCGCCACGAGCTCGTCATGGACGATCTTGACGACCATCTGCCCGGGCGTGACCGACCTGACGACGTCGACGCCGACCGCCCGCTCCTTGACGCGGTCGATGAACGTGCGGGCGACATCGAGGGCGACGTCGGCCTCGAGCAGCGCGCGACGCACCTCGCGCATCGCCTCCGCGACGTCGGCCTCCGTGAGGGCGCCGCGGCGGGTGAGCCGGTCAAGAATGCCGCTCAGGCGGTCTGTAAGCGCGTCGAACATGCGACGTCGGTTCCTTCCGTTCCGAGATCAGGCCCAACGCAAATCGCGCCCGCGGACGCGACGCGTCGGCGGACGTTGACCCCCCGAACTCACTGGGACGGGCGGCTTGATTGGACTTCTGACCTCGTCAGATGGCCGATGACCTACAGAAACAGGGGCTTTGCGTCAATCGCCGGCCTGCGGAGGTTGCGACCGAGCGTCGCGTGCCAGCGCTTCGGGTCGCGCGGGAGGCGCCCGGCGCACTATATCTGAGCACGTCATCGCCTGGATGTACGCGAACGGTTCGACCCCGCCACTTCGCTTCGGCGCAAGCCGAAGTCTCCATCCGGCGGAGCTCCAAGGTCACCGTCACGCGGTCCAGGGCTGCGACCTGCGGAGGGAGCTCATGACGTCCACATCCAATATCCGCGCCGGCGTCGGCCGCGCATTCTTCTGTTGGCCGTCCCGGATCGGGGCGCTGGCCCTGGTGGCGCTCACCCTGAGTTGGGGCGCCGAGGCCGTCTCGATCTCCGGCGGCTCCGCGATCGAGATCGCCGAACGCTGACCGGAAGCCGGCGCTCGCATCGAGCGCCGCGAAGGGGCATATGTGGGCGGCAACCCTTTAGCGGCCCGGCCATGAACGCCCTGATCGACCGTCGATACGTGAAGATGAACGGGCTCGGCAACGAGATCCTGGTGGTGGACCTGCGCGGTTCGACCGCACGGGTCTCGGCCGAGGATGCGCGTGCGCTCGCCCGCCGGCCCGAAACGCGTTTCGACCAGCTCATGGCGCTGCACGACCCGCGCACGCCCGGAACCGTCGCCTTCATGCGCATCCTCAACGCCGACGGGTCCGAGGTCTCGGCCTGCGGCAACGGCACGCGCTGCGTGGCTGCGCTGCTCGCCCGCGACACGGGCGCGCGCGAGATCGCGCTCGAGACGGCCGCCGGGCTGCTCAGCTGCGTCGTCGAGAACGAGGGCGTGGCGGTCGACATGGGCCGGCCGCGCTTCGGCTGGGCCGAGATCCCGCTGTCGGAGGAGTTCGCCGACACCCGCGCGATCGAGCTGCAGATCGGGCCGATCGACGCGCCGCTGATCCATTCGCCCTCGGTCGCCAATGTCGGCAATCCGCACGCGATCTTCTGGGTCGACGATCTCGACGTGGTCGACCTTTCGCGCGCCGGCCCGATGCTCGAGAACCACCCGATGTTCCCTGAGCGCGCCAACATCTCGCTCGCCCGCCGCTGGCCGCGCAGAAGCGCGCCGACTTCGCCGAGGACTACAACGCCGCTCTGAAGGAGATCAACACCATCGCCAAGGACGCAAACTACAATGGCGTCAACCT
>NZ_JBJKEX010000163.1:0-6525 GCF_045505405.1 Hansschlegelia beijingensis
AGCGCTCGTCGGCCGGCGCGAGGTGGATCACCACGGCCGCGACGTCGCCCGCGGCGAGCGCGGCGCGCAGCATCGGCTCGAACGCCTCGACCTCGTCGAGCTCGGGCGTGATCAGCATCAGGCGGGTGGCGGGCGCTTGGGCCATGGCTGAGGACTCAGGATAGGAGAAAGGATCGTCGCGAAGCCCGGTGGCGAAACCGGGGCGAGGTCGACCGGGTCGGTTTGCGAACGACAAGGGCGCGGCAATCGCCGCGCCCTCGCCTGATGGGTCCGCTCCCGACCGGCGGGGCGGCGAAACGCCCGGTCACGCCTTGGCGTAGATGTCCATGATCTGGTGGAGGAGCTGGATCGCCTCTTCCTTCGGACGCTGGAAGGCGTTGCGGCCCATGATCGAGCCGAACGCGCCGCCGGCGGCGATCTCGCGGATCTCGTCCAGCACGGCGTTGGCGTCGCTCTTCGCCTCGCCGCCAGAGAAGATCACGATGCGGCGGCCGTTGAAGCAGCTCTTCACCACGTCGCGGATGCGGTCCGACAGCGTGCCGAGCTCGATGCCGCCGGCCTTGTAGGCCTTCTTGGCGGCGTCGAGCGCGATGTGGTCCGACGGCGGCTTCACCTTGATGATGTGGGCGCCGAGCAGCGCCGCCATGTGGGCCGCATAGGAGATCACGTCGGCCGCGGTCTCGCCCTTCTTGTCGAGCGTGCCGCCGCGCGCATAGGACCAGATCACCACCGCGAGGCCGACCGACTTGGCCTCGGCCGCGAGCTGGCGGATCTCCTCCATCTGCGCATAGGCGCGGTCGGAGCCGGGATAGATGGTGAAGCCGATCGCCGAGCAGCCGAGCCGCACCGCGTCGGCGACCGAAGCCGTGACGGCCTGGTCGGCGTCCTCGTTGAGGCGCGACAGCGAGTTCGCGCTGTTCATCTTCAGGATGGTCGGGATCTGGCCCGCGAAGGTGTCGGCGCCGGCCTCCAGCATGCCGAGCGGCGCGGCGTAGGCGTTGAGCCCGGCGTCGATCGCAAGCTGGAAGTGGTAGTGCGGGTCATAGGCCGGGGGATTGACCGAGAAGGAGCGGGCCGGGCCGTGCTCGAAACCCTGGTCGACGGGCAGGATCACAAGCTTGCCCGTGCCGGCGAGGCGCCCGGTCATCAGCAGCCGGACGAGATTTCCCTTCGTCCCCGGATTGTCGCTCTCGTACCAGGACAGGATCTCACGCACCCGCGGCGTGATCGCGAGGCGGCGTTCGGCGGTGATCGGGGTGGAGACGTTCATCGTACTCTCGGAAGCGCGTTTTCTGATTGGGCGCGGATTATAGGGCGGGGCCGCTACTTTGTCGCGGTCAGCGCGGCGACGCCGGGCAGTTCCTTGCCCTCGAGCCATTCGAGGAAGGCCCCGCCGGCCGTCGAGATATAGGAGAAATCGTCCGCCACGCCGGCCGCGTTGAGCGCCGCGACCGTGTCGCCGCCTCCCGCGACCGTCAGCAGCCGCCCCTCGCGGGTGAGCGCGGCGGCCTTCTTCGCCACCGCCACCGTGCCCTCGTCGAAGGGCTGCATCTCGAACGCCCCGAACGGACCGTTCCAGACCAGGGTCTTGGCGCCGTCGAGCACCTGCGCGACCCGCTCAATCGACTTCGGTCCGATGTCGAGGATCATCTCGTCGGCGCCGACATGGTCGGTCGCCACGACGCGATTCTCGGCGTGGGCGCGGAACTCCTTTGCGACGCGGCCGTCGACCGGCAGCACGATCTCGCAGCCGGCCTCGCCGGCCTTGGCGATGATCTCGCGGGCGGTGTCGAGCAGGTCGCGCTCGCACAGCGACTTGCCGATCTCGGCGCCCTGCGCGGCCAGGAAGGTGTTGGCCATGCCGCCGCCGATCACCAGCGCGTCGACCCGCTTCACAAGATTTCCGAGCAGGTCGAGCTTGGTCGAGACCTTGGCGCCGCCGACGATCGCCACCACCGGCCGCTCGGGAGAGGAGAGGGCCTTGTCGAGCGCGTCGAGCTCGGCCTGCATGGAGCGGCCTGCATAGGCCGGCAGCAGCCGGGCGACGCCCTCCGTGGAGGCGTGCGCGCGGTGTGCGGCCGAGAAGGCGTCGTCGACATAGATGTCACCGAGCCGCGCCAGCGCTTCGGCGAAGGCCGGGTCGTTCTTTTCCTCTCCCGCATGGAAGCGGGTGTTCTCCAGCAGAAGCACGTCGCCCGGGGTGAGCTTCGCGACGGCGGCCTCCGCGGCCTCGCCGACGCAGTCGTCGGCGAAATGCACGTCCTGCTTCAGCGTCTGCTCGAGCGCCGGGAGGATGGCCTTCAGCGACTGGCTCTCGTCGCGCTTGCCCTTCGGCCGGCCGAAATGGGCGAGCAGGATGGTCTTGGCGCCCTTCTGGGCGAGTTCGTTGATGGTCGGCGCGACGGCGCGCAGCCGGGTGTCGTCGGTCACCCGGGCGCCGTCCATCGGCACGTTGAGATCGACGCGCACGAGCACGCGCTTGCCGGCCACGTTGACGTCATCGAGGGTCTTGTAGGCAGCCATCAGAGCACCCGCGCGAAGAGTTGTGCGTAGTCGGTCACGAGCCCGTCCTCGTCGACGGAGAGCTCGGCCTCGAAGGACAGGTCGGCCGCTTGGTACTGGAAGCGCCGGCCGGGCTCAATGCAGCGGTAGATCTGCGCGTCCGCGACGGGCACGAAGCTGTCGAACGGCACGAACGCCATCTTCAGCTCGCGCTGCTCCCCCTCGCGCCATGAGAGGCGGCGGATCGGCAGGGTGTTGGTGAAGGGCGTGCCCGAGAGATCGAGGTCGAGGCAGCCTTCGAGGGCGGGGAGGGGCTCGCCCGTGCCCATCGCCCCGCGGCCCTGGCCGTCCGCGACGAGGTGGAGGCCGCGTCCGTCGGAGGTCGCCAGCGCGAGCTCGCGCGTGCGCCAGCCGAGATCGCAGTCGATCCGGTAATATACGCCGTAAGGGACGCCGCCGCGCGCTCCGACCGCCACGCCGCGCGCGACGATGCGGTCCGGCTCGGACGCGAGGGTCACGTGGTCGAGACCCTCGCAGTCCAGGCTCCGCCAGCGGGCGGAGACGGCCTTCAGATCACGGAAGGCCGGCATCGCGTGGCGCTCAGATGAGCTTCGCCATCGCGACGGCGGTGTCCGACATGCGGGACGAGAAGCCCCACTCGTTGTCGTACCAGCTGAGCACGCGCACGAAGTTGCCCTCGAGCACCTTCGTCTGGTCGAGCGCGAAGCTCGACGAGTGCGGGTTGTGGTTGAAGTCGGACGACACCAGCGGCGCCTCGACGATGTCGAGCACGCCCTTGAGCGGGCCGGCGGCGGCCGCCTTGATGGCGTCGTTCACCTCCTGCACGGAGGTCTGCCGCTTCGCCACGAACTTGAAGTCGATGCACGACACGTTCGGCGTCGGCACGCGGATCGAGACGCCGTCGAGCTTGCCCTTGAGCTCAGGCAGCACGAGGCCGACGGCCTTCGCCGCGCCCGTCGAGGTCGGGATCATGCTGAGGGCCGCCGCGCGGGCGCGGTAGAGGTCCTTGTGCATGGTGTCGAGCGTCGGCTGGTCGCCGGTGTAGGAGTGGATCGTCGTCATGAAGCCGTGCTGGATGCCGATCGCGTCGTTCAGCACCTTGGCGACCGGCGCCAGGCAGTTGGTGGTGCAGGACGCGTTCGAGACGACGATGTGGTCCTTCGAGAGCGTGTTCTCGTTGACGCCGAACACGACGGTCAGATCGGCGCCGTCCGCGGGAGCGGAGACCAGGACGCGCTTTGCGCCCGCCTGGAGATGGGCCGAGGCCTTCTCCTTGGAGGTGAACAGGCCCGTGCATTCGAGCGCGATGTCGACGCCGAGGTCCTTGTGCGGCAGCTCCGCGGGGTTGCGGATGGCGGTCGCCTTGATGTCGCCGTAGCCGGCCACCGAGATGACGTCGCCGTTGACCGACACCTCGGCCGGGAAGCGGCCGTGGACGGAATCGTAGCGCAGCAGATGCGCATTGGTCTCGACCGGCCCCAGGTCGTTGATGGCGACCACCTGGATGTCCTTGCGCCCGGACTCGACGATCGCCCGCAGCACCAGCCGGCCGATGCGCCCGAACCCGTTGATCGCGACCTTCACCGCCATTTTCGTAACGTCCTTCCCTGAACCTCTGCGCGGCTGATCCGCCGCGACCCTTATCTAGGCGCCGACCGCCTGTTTTTCCTTAGCGAGTGAAACGATCGCGTCGGTCGTGATGCCGAAGACGCGATAGACCTCCTTGTACGGCCCGCTTTCGCCGAAGCCGTGCATGCCCACGAAGCCGCCGTCGGAGCCGATGATGGCGTCCCAGCCCTGCCGGATCGCGGCCTCGATCCCGATCTTCACCGGGGCGGTGCCGATGACCTCGGCCCGATAGGCGCCGGGCTGGTCCAGGAACAGGTCCATGCAGGGCACCGAGACCACGCGGGTCGGCAGACCCTCGGCCTCGAGACGCTCCCTGGCCTCCATCGCCAGGCTGACCTCGGAGCCGGTCGCAAACAGGCTGACGGCGGCGACGCCGTTCGCCGGCGCGAGCTCGTAGGCGCCCTTCGCCGTGAGGTTCTCGCCGGCGTCCTTCAGCCGGAGCTGCGGCAGGTTCTGGCGGGTCAGCGACAGGATGCTCGGCCGCGTCTTGCTCGCGACCGCGACCTCCCAGGCCTCCGCCGTCTCGATCGCGTCGCAGGGGCGGAACACGTTGAGGTTGGGGATCGCGCGCAGCGCCGCCAGATGCTCGACCGGCTGATGGGTCGGGCCGTCCTCGCCCACGCCGATCGAGTCGTGCGTGAAGACGTGCACGACGCGGATCTTCATCAGCGCCGCGAGCCGGATCGCCGGCCGGCAGTAATCGGAGAACACCAGGAAGGTGGAGTCGACCGGCAGCAGCCCGCCATGGATCGCGAGGCCGTTCGACGCGCCCGCCATGCCGTGCTCGCGGATGCCCCAGTGCATGAACGAGCCGCCATACTCGCCGGGGCGGATCACCGTCATGTTCTTGGTGAGCGTGTTGTTGGACGGCGTCAGGTCGGCCGAACCCGAGATCAGCTCGGGCAGCTGGCCCTTGACCACGGTGAGCGCCGCCTCGCCGGCCTTGCGGGTCGCCATCTCCTTCGGCTCGGCGTAGAGCTTCGCCTTGTGCTCCGCCATCGCGGCCGCGAAGCCCTCCGGCAAGTCGGCGCGCATCCGGCGCTCGAGATCGGCGAGCGTCGCCGGATCGACGGCGGCGCGCCGCTTCTCCCAGGCTTCGCGCTCAGCCGCGCCGCGGCGGCCGGCCTCGAGCCAGAGCGCGCGCAGGTCGTCCGGGATCTCGAACGGCGGGTAATCCCAGCCGAGCGCCTTGCGGGCGCCCTCGATCTCCTCGGCGCCCAGCGGCGAGCCGTGCGCCTTCTCGGTGCCGGCCTTCTTGGGCGCGCCGAAGCCGATGATGGTCTTGCAGGCGATCAGCGTCGGCTTGTCGGAGCCCTCGGTCGCCCGGAGGGCGGCTTCGATCGCGTCGGCGTCATGGCCGTCGACCCGCACGGCGTTCCAGCCGCAGGCCTTGAAGCGGGCGATCTGGTCGACCGAATCCGACAGCGAGGTGTCGCCGTCGATCGAGATGGAGTTGTCGTCCCACAGGAAGACCAGCTTGTTCAGCCGATAGTGCCCGGCGATCGCGATCGCCTCCTGGCTGATGCCTTCCATCAGGTCGCCGTCCGAGCACAGCGCGAAGGTGCGGTGGTCGATCAGCGTCGGGTATTCGGCGGCCAGGATGCGCTCGGCGAGCGCGAGGCCGACGGCGTTCGAGATGCCGGCCCCGAGCGGGCCCGTCGTGGTCTCGACGCTCTCGGTGTGACCGCGCTCCGGATGGCCGGGCGTCTTCGAGCCGACCTGCCGGAAGCGCTTCAGCTCATCGATCGTCATCTCCTTCGAACCCGTCAGGTGAAGGAGCGCGTAGAGCAGCATCGAGCCGTGGCCGGCCGACAGAATGAAGCGGTCGCGGTCGATCCAGTGCGGATCGGTCGCGTCGTATTTCAGGACCTTGGTCCACAGCACGGTCGCCACGTCGGCCATGCCCATCGGCATGCCGGGATGGCCCGAATTCGCCTTCTCGACCGCGTCCATGGCGAGCGCGCGGATCGCGTTCGCCATCCGCCGGGTCGTGGTCGCATCAGTCATTGCGAGAAGTCCGATCCTGGATATGCGGGGCCGCTCCCGCCTGCGTCCGCGCCTGCGAGGGGCCGGAGCCGTCGCGCGGACGTTTAAAGTGGACCTAGGGCATGTCAATACAGGGGCTGCCCTGCGGTTTTGCCGAAACTCCCGTGGACGAGGCCGGTCGCGGATTGACGGCTTTTCAAGGCGGCTCCTAAAGTCGCACCCGCAAGGCGTTGCGGAGCCGTCGGTTTCGCCGCGCGGCATGGTCCGCGACTTGGCCCGGGGGGATTGGGTGAGCGATCTCGACGTGGCGCTGCGGCGCCTCGACCAGGCTCTGGAGGCGGCGGAGGCCGCCGTGGGGCGGGCGCTCGACGCCGCCGATGCGGCCCG
>NZ_JBJKEX010000164.1:0-6516 GCF_045505405.1 Hansschlegelia beijingensis
GGCGCAGGCGCGGCCGCCACGCTGCTGGCCGCCCGCGCCCTGCTGCCCTCCGGCGCCTACGCCCAGACGGCCGGACCGGAGACCCCCAAGGCGAAGCTCGGCTTCATCGCGCTGACGGACGCCGGGCCGTTGTTCGTCGCCAAGGAAAAGGGGCTGTTCGACAAGTACGGCATGACCGAGGTGGAGGTCGCCAAGCAGTCGTCCTGGGGCACCACGCGCGACAACATCGTGCTCGGCTCGGCCGGCGGCGGCATCGACGGCGCGCACATCCTGACCCCGATGCCGTATCTCATCACCACCGGGGCGATGACCCAGAACAACCGGCCGACGGAGATGATGATCCTCGGCCGGCTGAACGTCGCCGGCCAGTGCATCTCGGTCGGCCAGGAATATGCGGATCTCAAGCTCGGCCTCGACACCAGGCCGTTCAAGACGGCGCTCGAGAAGAAGAAGGCCTCCGGCAAGGACGTCAAAGCCGCGATGACCTTCCCGGGCGGCACCCATGATTTGTGGATCCGCTACTGGCTCGCGGCCGGCGGCGTCGATCCCAACAAGGACATCCAGACCATCGTCGTGCCACCCGCCCAGATGGTGGCGAACATGAAGGTCGGGACGATGGACTGCTTCTGCGTCTGCGAGCCGTGGAACGAGCAGCTCAAGAACCAGAAGATCGGCTACACGGCGCTCACCACGGGCGAGCTCTGGGACAAGCATCCCGAGAAGGCGTTCGCGCTGCGCGCCGACTATGTCGAGAAGAACCCGAAGGCCGCCAAGGCCCTGCTGATGGCCGTCATGGAAGCCCAGCAGTGGTGCGAGAAGATGGAGAACAAGGAGGAGCTCGCCGCCATCTGCGCCAAGCGCAACTGGATCGGCGCTCCGGTCTCCGACACCGTGGCCCGCATGAAGGGCACGTTCGACTACGGCGCCGGCAAGCCGGTGGTCGAGAACAGCCCGTTCATGATGCACTACTGGGCGGACAACGCCGGCTATCCTTACAAGAGCCATGACCTCTGGTTCATCACCGAGGATATGCGCTGGGGCTACCTGCCCGAAAGCACCGACGCCAAGGCGCTGATCGACAAGGTCAACCGCGAGGATCTGTGGCGCGAGGCCGCCAAGGAGCTCGGCGTGACCGACCTCCCGGCCTCGACCTCGCGCGGCGTCGAGAAGTTCTTCGACGGCAAGGTCTTCGATCCCGAGAACCCGGGCGAATACCTCGCGAGCCTCGACATCAAGCGCATGGTTTGAGGCGGCCGCCCGCTTCGCCGCGCCCTCCCCGGAGACATGCGATGACACAGACAGCCGCCGCGACGTCGAACGTGACGCCGCTCAAGACGCCGGCCTCCGCGGCAGCAACGGTGGTCAGCCTGCCGACCCCGGCCGCGCGGCCGGTGTTCGGCCCCCGCGCCCGGACGCGGCTGACGGAGCTCGCCAGCGCGATCGTCCCGCCGCTTCTGACGATCGCCGCGCTGCTGATGCTCTGGGAGCTGCTCTGCTCCTCGCCCACATCCTCGCTGCCCGCGCCCTCGCGCGTCGTCAGCGACACCTGGGAGCTGATCGCCAACCCGTTCTACGACAATGGCGGCAACGACAAGGGTCTCGGCTGGCAGCTCTACGCCAGCCTGAAGCGCGTCGCCCTCGGCTATGCGTTGGCGGTGGTCGCCGGCGTGGCGCTCGGCGCGCTGGTGGGCGGCTCGGTCTGGGCGATGCGCGGCCTTGATCCCGTCTTCCAGGTGCTGCGGACCATTCCGCCGCTCGCCTGGCTGCCGCTCTCGCTCGCCGCGTTCCGGGACGGCGAGCCGTCAGCGATCTTCGTGATCTTCATCACCGCGATCTGGCCGATCATCATCAATACGGCGGTCGGCATCCGGAACATTCCGCAGGACTACAAGAACGTCGCGCAAGTCCTGCGGCTGAATCCGCTTCAATACTTCATCAAGATCATGCTGCCGGCGGCCGCTCCGTACATCTTCACCGGGCTCAGGATCGGCATCGGCCTGTCCTGGCTGGCGATCGTCGCGGCCGAGATGCTCATCGGCGGCGTGGGCATCGGCTTCTTCATCTGGGACGCGTGGAACTCGTCGCGGATCAGCGACATCATCGTCGCGCTCGTCTATGTCGGCGCGGTCGGCTTCATCCTCGATCGCATCGTCGCCCTGATCGCCGTCGCGGTGACCCGCGGCACGGCCAACGCGTGAGGACGAGCCCATGGCCAAGTCATTCCTGACCATCGAACACGTCGACAAAAGCTTCACCCGCGGGGCCGTCACCAACGAGGTGCTGAAGAACATCTCGCTCGAAGTGAACGAAGGCGAGTTCATCTCGATCATCGGTCATTCGGGGTGCGGAAAGTCGACATTGCTCAACATCGTCGCCGGCCTGACCCAGGCGACGACCGGCGTCGTCTTCCTCGAAGGCAAGGTGGTCGACGAGCCGGGCCCGGATCGCGCGGTCGTATTCCAGAACCACAGTCTTCTGCCCTGGCTGACCTGCTACGAGAACGTCGCGCTCGCGGTCGACAAGGTCTTCGGCAAGACCAAGTCCAGAGCCGAACGCCACGACTGGACGATGCACAAGCTCAAGCTCGTCCACATGGAGCACGCCAAGGACCGGCGGCCGTCCGAGATCTCGGGCGGCATGAAGCAGCGCATCGGCATCGCCCGCGCGCTCGCGATGCAGCCGAAGGTGCTCCTGCTGGACGAGCCGTTCGGCGCGCTGGACGCGCTTACCCGCACCCATCTGCAGGACCAGGTCATGCAGATCCAGGCGGAGCTCAGGAACACCGTCCTGATGATCACGCATGACGTCGACGAGGCCGTGCTGCTGTCGGACCGCATCGTGATGATGACGAACGGGCCCTCGGCGCGCATTGGCGACGTGCTGGAGGTGCCGCTCGACCGCCCGCGCAACCGGCTCGAACTGGTGTCGGACCGGGGCTACATCGCGGCGCGAGCCGCCGTGCTCAAGTTCCTCTACGAACGCCACCGCTTCGTCGAGGCCGCGTGAGCGAGATGCAACGCGAACGCCTCGTCATCGTCGGCGCCGGCATGGCCAGCCTCAAACTCCTCGAGGAGCTCGCCGCGGCCGCTCCCGACCGCCACGACGTCACCGTCGTGGGGGCGGACCCGACGCCAGCCTACAACCGGGTTCTTCTGTCGTCCCTGCTCGCAGGCGAAGCGAGCGACGAGGATCTGCGCCTGCGGGGCCGTGACTGGTACGCCGCGCACGGATTTCGCCTCCTCACCGGCGTTCCTGCGCAGGCGATCGACCGTCCCGAGAAGCGGCTGATACTGAACGACGGCCGGACGCTCGCCTTCGACAAGCTGGTCCTGGCGACCGGCTCCGAACCGATCCGCCTGCCTTTGCCCGGCGCGGATCTGCCCGAGGTCCTGATGTTCCGCGACCTCGACGACGCGGCGCGGCTGCGCGCCCTCGCCGCCCCGGGACGGCGCGCCGTCGTGATCGGAGGCGGGCTGCTCGGGCTCGAGGCGGCCTATGGGCTTGTCCGGCTCGGCTGCTCCGTCACGGTGGTTCATCTCGCCGACCGGCTGATGGAGCGCCAGCTCGACGAGCGCGGCGCTGCGACGCTCAGGCGGACGCTCGAGGCGAAAGGCGTCCGCTTCGCCCTGTCCGCATCGAGCGTCGCCATCACGGGCGATGCGCAGGTGACGGGTCTCGAACTCGCGACCGGCGAGAGGCTTCCGGCCGACCTGGTCGTGATGGCCTGCGGGGTGCGGGCGAACGCCGGCCTCGCGAAGGCGGCGGGACTGCGCGTCAACCGCGGCATCGTGGTGGACGATCGCCTCGCGACCTCCGATCCGGACATCTTCGCGCTCGGCGAGTGCGCGGAGCATCGCGGCGACGTCTACGGCCTTGTGGCCCCGGCCTACGAGCAGGCGAGAACGCTGGCCCGTCGCCTTTCGGGCGACGACAGCGCGACCTACGCCGGCAGCGTGCTCTCCACCAATCTCAAGGTCTCGGGCGTCGGCGTGTTCTCCGCCGGAGCGATCGAGCCGGAAGAGGGTGACGAGACAGTCGTGCTCGCCGACCCCGGACACGGCCATTATCGCAAGCTGATCGTCCGCGATGACCGGCTGAAGGGTGCGATCCTGGTCGGCGAGACCTCGGACGCCCTCTGGTACCTCGACCTGATCACGACCGCGACGCCGCTCGGCCCGCTGCGCGAAGACCTCGCCTTCGGCCGCGGCTTCGCGATGGCGGCGTGAGAGAGACGATGAGCCAGGACTTCTCACCCGACCAGAAGCGATATCTCGAGGGCTTCGTCTCGGGCGTGCAGGCGGTGCGCGGCCCCCGCGGGCTGCCCGGCTTCGGCGGAGCGCCCGCCTTTCAGACGCAGCCTGCGACCAACGCGCCCGCGGCGCCCTCCGGCCCCGACGCCGCGCATCTCGAGGCGATGGCGCGTTTCGAACGCGAGGGAAGGAAGCTCAGTCCGCAGGAGATCGCCAAGCGCGAGGAGCACCCGTTCGACGCCTACGCCCGGTTCAAGACCATGGCGAAGGAGAACAGGTTCGCAAAACAGCTCGACGACTTCCGCATCCGGTTTCACGGCCTGTTCTATGTGGGTCCGACGCAGGACTCCTATATGTGCCGGCTAAGGATCCACAACGGCATACTGCGCGCCTGGCAGTTCCGCGGGGTCGCCGATCTCGCCCGTCAATATGGCGGCGGCTACAGCCACGTCACGACCCGCGCCAATCTGCAGGTCCGCGAGATCGGCGCCGCGGACGGGATCTCCTTCATCGAAGGCCTCGTCGACCTCGGCCTGACCTCGAAAGGCGCGGGCGCGGACAACATCCGCAACGTCACCGGCACGCCGACGGCGGGGATCGACCCGCAGGAGCTGGTCGACACCCGCCCCTACGCCAAGGAGTGGCATCACCACATCCTCAACGACCGCTCGCTCTACGGCCTGCCGCGCAAGTTCAACGTCGCCTTCGACGGCGCCGGCCGGATCGCGGCGCTCGAGGACACCAACGACATCGGCTTCCAGGCCGTCGAGCTGCGCGACGGCTTCGGCGTCGAGGCGGGCGTGTGGTGGCGGCTGGCGCTTGGCGGCATCACCGGACACAAGGATTTCGCGCGCGACACCGGCGTGATCGTCCCGCTCGAGCAGGCCGTGCGGGTCGCCGACGCCATCGTCCGCGTCTTCATCCGCGCCGGGGACCGCACCGAGCGAACCAGGTCGCGCCTGAAATATCTGCTCGACGCATGGGGCTTCGAGAAATTCCTCGAAGCCGTCGAAGCCGAGCTCGGCGCCAAGCTCACCCGCGCTCCGGCCGACGCGGTGGCGCCGCGACCGGAAAGCGACCGGATGGCGCATATCGGCGTCCACCCGCAGCGGCAGGCAGGCCACAACTGGGTCGGCGTTGCGCTGCCTCTCGGGCGACTGACCTGCGAGCAGATGCGCGCGCTCGCCGCCATCTCCGAAGAGCTCGGCGACGGCGACATCCGCCTCACGGTCTGGCAGAATCTGCTGATCTCCGGCGTACGCGACGCCTGTGTGGCGGAGGTCGAGGGCCGCGTCGCGGAGATCGGACTGGCGACCTCGGCCTCGAATGTCCGCGCGGGCCTCGTGGCCTGCACCGGCAGCCGCGGCTGCAAGTTCTCCGCCGCCGACACCAAGGGCTATGCGGACCAGATCGCGACCCACATCGACGCCGCCGGGCTGGTCGTCGACACGCCGATCAACATCCACGCGACGGGCTGCCACAACTCCTGCGCGCAGCACTACATCGGCGACATCGGCCTGATCGGCGCGCGCGTGCCCGTGGGCGAGGACGACACCGTCGAGGGTTTCCACCTGCTTGTCGGCGGCGGCTTCGGCGCCGACGCCAGCATCGCGCGCGAGCTCGTCCGCGACGTGAAGGGCGAGGACTGCCCGGCTGTCGTCGAGAAGATGCTGCGCAGCTATCTGGCCCGCCGCTCGGGCCCGGAAGAGACCTTCGCGGCCTTCTCGCGCCGCCACGAGATCGACGAGCTGAAAGCCATCTTCGAACTTGAGGGAGCCTGAGCATGACCGCGCAGACCCCGGTCCTGCCCCCGATCCTGCCCGAGAACGCGCCCTTCAGTCCCGAGCAGCGGGCCTGGCTCAACGGCTTCTTCGCCGGGCTGCTGTCGCTCGACGGCGGCGTGCAGTCGCTGTCTCCGGAGGCCGCCCGGGCGCTGCTGGGCTCGCCGCTGCCGGGCCAGGCGCAGCCTGTCGAGGAGGATGACGGCGCGCCCTGGCATGACGCCTCCATGCCGATCGACGAGCGCATGGGGCTCGCGGACGGCAGGCCGCTGCGCCGGCGCATGATGGCCGCGATGGCGCAGCAGGACTGCGGGCAGTGCGGCTATCTCTGCGAGAGCTATGCGGACGCTCTCGCCAAGGGCGAAGAGAAGAAACTCAACCTCTGCGCGCCGGGCGGCAAGGAAACCCAGCGCATGCTGAAGAACCTCGCGCTGGAGCTCGACGGCGGCGGGGCGCCGACGGCCGAGGCGGCGCCCGCCGCCGCG
>NZ_JBJKEX010000165.1:0-6501 GCF_045505405.1 Hansschlegelia beijingensis
ACTCGCGCAGATGGCAGACCGACCAGCGCAGCTTCGGAAACGAGAAATAGACCGAATCCGGCTGCGTGATGATCCTGTCCTTCGGGGGCGGATGCGGCTGCTGGTGCATGCGGGCCGCGAGGTCGACGTTCCCGGCTATCTCCGCGCGTGGCTTGCGGCCGCGCCTGCGGCGCGCGGCGGGGTCCGGGTCTCGGTCGACGTCGATCCTCAAAGCTTCTTGTGATCGTCACCGGGAGGTAGTCCGGCCCCTTTGAAGCTGGCTAAACTGTTGAGCGCAGTGCGCTTTCTGTCGCGCCGCCACAAGTGCGCCATGATGTTGCGCGGCGTCCGGCGGCGTGTTAGTGACCGGCCGTCTTCGGGATCCCGCCCGAGGTTTGGGTCCTGCGAGGGTCCCAGCATCCACCAGTTTCCGGGAGGTTCGGAGCGCCCGCTCCGGTTTCAGCCCTTGGCTCCAACCAGCGAGAGACGCTCGGGTGGCAGGTAAAGACACCATCGTGTCCGGAATGGCGGGGCGCTACGCGTCCGCCTTGTTTGATCTCGCGAAAGAGCAGGGCGCGATCGACGCCGTATCGGCCGATCTCGACGTTCTGGCGCGGCTGCTCGACGAGAGCGAGGATCTGCGGCGCCTGACGCGCAGCCCCGTGTTCTCGGCCGAGGAGCAGGAGAAGGCGATCGCCGCGGTGCTGGCCAAGGCCGGCGTCGGCGCGTCGACGGCCAACTTCGTGCGCCTCGTCGCCCGCAACCGCCGCCTGTTCGCGATCGAGCCGATGATCCGCGGGTTCCGCGCGCTCGTTGCGGCCGACAAGGGGATGTTGACCGCCGAGGTCACCGTCGCCGAGCCGCTGACCGATAGCCGCCGCTCGGCGCTGACGGCGGCGCTCAAGGACATCACGGGCAAGACGGTCGAGTTCGACGTCAAGGTCGATCCCAAGATTCTCGGCGGCCTCGTCGTGCGGCTCGGAAGCCGCATGGTCGACGCCTCGCTGAAGACCAAGCTCAACTCAATCAAGCTAGCGATGAAAGAGGTCGGCTGATGGACATCCGCGCCGCCGAAATCACCTCGATCCTCAAGGATCAGATCAAGAATTTCGGCCAGGAAGCTGAGGTTTCCGAGGTCGGCCAGGTGCTGTCCATCGGCGACGGCATCGCTCGCGTCTACGGCCTGGACAATGTCCAGTACGGCGAGATGGTCGAGTTCAAGGACGGCGTCCGGGGCATGGCCCTGAACCTCGAGACCGACAATGTCGGCGTCGTGGTGTTCGGCGCCGACCGCGGCATCAACGAGGGCGACACGGTCAAGCGCACCGGCGCGATCGTGGACGTGCCGGTCGGCAAGGGCCTGCTCGGCCGCGTCGTCGACGCGCTCGGCAACCCGATCGACGGCAAGGGCCCGATCGAGGCGACCGAGCGTCGCCGCGTCGACGTGAAGGCCCCCGGCATCATCCCGCGCAAGTCGGTCCACGAGCCGATGCAGACCGGCATCAAGTCGATCGACGCGCTGATCCCGGTCGGCCGTGGCCAGCGCGAGCTGATCATCGGCGACCGCCAGACCGGCAAGACCGCCGTCGCGCTCGACACGATCCTGAACCAGAAGTCGATCAACGCCTCGGACGACGAGAGCCAGAAGCTCTACTGCGTCTACGTCGCGGTCGGCCAGAAGCGCTCCACCGTCGCGCAGTTCGTGAAGGTGCTCGAGGAGCAGGGCGCGCTCGAATATTCGATCATCATCGCCGCGACCGCCTCGGACCCGGCGCCGATGCAGTTCCTCGCCCCCTTCGCGGGCTGCGCGATGGGCGAGTACTTCCGCGACAACGGCATGCACGCGCTGATCGTCTATGACGATCTGTCCAAGCAGGCCGTCGCCTACCGTCAGATGTCGCTGCTGCTGCGCCGTCCGCCGGGCCGCGAAGCCTATCCGGGCGACGTCTTCTACCTGCACTCGCGTCTGCTCGAGCGCGCCGCCAAGCTCAACGACGCGAACGGCGCCGGTTCGCTGACCGCGCTGCCGGTCATCGAGACGCAGGCCAACGACGTGTCGGCCTACATCCCGACCAACGTGATCTCGATCACCGACGGCCAGATCTTCCTCGAGTCCGACCTGTTCTACCAGGGCGTGCGCCCGGCGGTGAACGTCGGCATCTCGGTGTCGCGCGTCGGCTCGGCCGCCCAGATCAAGGCGATGAAGCAGGTCGCCGGCAAGATCAAAGGCGAGCTCGCGCAGTACCGCGAAATGGCGGCCTTCGCGCAGTTCGGTTCTGACCTCGACGCTTCGACGCAGCGCCTGCTGAACCGCGGCGCGCGCCTCACCGAGCTCCTGAAGCAGCCGCAGTTCTCGCCGCTGCGGGTCGAGGAGCAGGTCGTGGTGATCTACGCCGGCACCAACGGCTACCTCGACAAGCTGCCGCTCGATAAGGTTCGCGCCTACGAGGCCCAGCTGCTCGAGCGGATGAACTCGAGCGAGAAGGGTCTGCTCGACACGATCCGCGCGGACAAGCAGCTCAAGGACGAGACGATCGAGCGCCTGAAGCGCGTCCTCGACGACTTCTCCAAGGCGTTCTCGGCCTGAGCAGCGGCTTGAAAAGCGGAGTTTCGGGCGCCCCATGGCGAGCCTAAAGGACCTCAGGAACCGCATCGCCTCCGTCAAGGCGACGCAGAAGATCACCAAGGCCATGCAGATGGTCGCGGCGGCGAAGCTGCGTCGCGCCGAGATGGCGGCGGCGGCCGCGCGGCCCTACGCCGAGCGCATGGAGCGGGTTCTCGCGAACCTCGCCTCCAGCATGCGCGACGCCCCCGGCGCGCCTCAGCTGCTGGCCGGCACCGGCGAGGACCGGCGGCATCTTCTGGTCGTCATGACGGCGGACCGCGGGCTTGCGGGCGGCTTCAACGCCTCGATCGCGCGCCTGGCGCGCGACGAGGCGCGGCGGCTGATCGCCGAAGGCAAGGAAGTCCGCTTCCTCTGCGTCGGCCGCAAGGGCGCCGACATCCTGCGCCGGCAGTTCCCGGGGAAGATCGAGGACGTCATCTCGCTGCGCGAGGTGAAGACGCTCGGCTTCTCGACCGCCAACGAGATCGGCGAGCGGATCATCAAGGAGTACCAGGACGGCGGGTTCGACGTCGCCACCCTGTTCTTCTCGAAGTTCCGGTCAGTGGTGAGCCAGATCCCCACCGCGCAGCAGGTCATTCCCGCCCAGATCCCCGAGGCGACCGGCGAGGACCAGCTCAACGGCGCGATCTACGAGTACGAGCCGTCCGAGGAGGAGATCCTCGAGGTTCTGCTGCCGAAGAACGTGTCGATCCAGATCTTCAAGGGCCTTCTTGAGAACGCCGCTTCCGAGCAGGGCGCGCGCATGTCCGCGATGGACAACGCGACCCGCAACGCCGGCGAGATGATCAAGAAGCTCTCGCTTCAGTACAACCGCACACGCCAGGCGCAGATCACCAAGGAGCTGATCGAGATCATCTCCGGCGCCGAGGCGCTCTGACGATCATCCGACGAGGACCATTCCAATGACCGCACATGTCGGCCGCATCACCCAGGTCATCGGCCCCGTCGTCGACGTGCAGTTCGACGGGCACCTGCCCGAAATCCTGAACGCGCTCGAGACCCGGAACAACGACGTCCGTCTCGTCCTCGAGGTCGCCCAGCAGATCGGCGAGTCGACGGTCCGCACGATCGCGATGGACTCGACCGAGGGCCTGACCCGCGGCCAGGACGTCACCGACACCGGCGAGCCGATTGCGGTTCCGGTCGGCGCCGGCACGCTCGGCCGCATCATGAACGTCGTCGGCGAGCCGATCGACGAGGGCGGCCCGATCGCGAACGAGGGCCTGCGGCCGATCCACCAGCCGGCCCCGTCCTACGCCGATCAGGCGACGGAGACCGAGATCCTGGTCACCGGCATCAAGGTCGTCGACCTGCTCGCGCCTTACGCCAAGGGCGGCAAGGTCGGCCTGTTCGGCGGCGCGGGCGTCGGCAAGACGGTGCTGATCCAGGAGCTGATCAACAACGTCGCGAAGGCGCACGGCGGCTACTCCGTGTTCGCCGGCGTCGGCGAGCGCACCCGCGAGGGCAACGACCTCTATCACGAGTTCATCGAGTCCGGCGTGAACAAGCAGGGCGGCGGCGAGGGCTCCAAGTGCGCCCTGGTCTACGGCCAGATGAACGAGCCCCCCGGCGCCCGCGCCCGCGTCGCGCTCTCCGGCCTGACGGTCGCCGAGCACTTCCGCGACCAGGGTCAGGACGTGCTGTTCTTCGTCGACAACATCTTCCGCTTCACGCAGGCGGGCTCGGAAGTGTCGGCGCTTCTCGGCCGCATTCCCTCGGCGGTGGGCTATCAGCCGACGCTCGCGACCGACATGGGCGCGCTGCAGGAGCGCATCACCACCACCACCAAGGGTTCGATCACCTCGGTGCAGGCGATCTACGTGCCGGCCGACGACCTGACCGACCCGGCCCCGGCCGCGTCCTTCGCGCATCTCGACGCGACGACCGTGCTGAACCGCTCGATCGCCGAAAAGGGCATCTATCCGGCGGTGGACCCGCTCGACTCGACCTCGCGCATTCTCTCGGCCGCGATCATCGGCGACGAGCACTACAGCACCGCCCGCCGCGTCCAGGAGACGCTGCAGCGCTACAAGTCGCTGCAGGACATCATCGCGATCCTGGGCATGGACGAGCTCTCCGAAGAGGACAAGCTGGTCGTCAGCCGCGCCCGCAAGATCGAGCGCTTCCTGAGCCAGCCGTTCCACGTCGCCGAGGTGTTCACGGGTTCGCCGGGCGTGTTCGTCGAGCTCGCCGACACGATCAAGGGCTTCAAGGAGCTGGTCGAGGGCAAGCACGACAACCTGCCGGAGGCGGCCTTCTACATGGTCGGCACCATCGAGCAGGCGATCGAGAAGGCCAAGAAGCTCGCCGAGGGCTGAGGCCCACGGACTGACGCGACGCCGAACGCTCCCTTTCCGGCCCGCCGGGAAGGGAGAGTTCCGGCGGCCCGCCGGCCACTGAAGGACTGACGATGGACACCTTCCCTTTCGAGCTGGTCTCCCCTGAGAAGCTGCTCATCTCCGAAGACGTCGAGCATGTCGTGGTCCCCGGCATGGAGGGCGAATTCGACGTTCTGGCGCACCACGCGCCCCTGATGTCGACGCTCAAGCCGGGCGTCGTGAAGGTCTACAAGACCGACGGCGGCGAGCCGCGCCGGCTGTTCGTGCGCGGCGGCTTCGCTGACGTGAACCCGCGCGGGCTGACCATCCTGGCCGACGAGGCCATTCCGATGGAAGAGCTCGACGCCGCGAAGCTCGACCTCGCCATCCGGGACGCCGAAGAGGACGTCGCGGACGCTGTCGACGACGCCCGCAAGGTCCGGGCGCAGGCGCAGCTCGATCAGCTCCGGGAGCTGCGCGGCTCGCTGTTCTGAGCCTCGCGCGCTTCTTCTAGCGTCTAGCGGGCCAGCTCTTTCCGACTGGCCCGCGCTTCGGCGTCGAGGCGCCGGATCGTCTCCCGCATATCCCGCTCGGTGGCGTCCGGGTGGAGCGCGCAGATGCGCAGCGCCGCGCGACCCGCAACGCGCGTCGCGCCGACGAAGGCGAAGCCGCTGCGCTCCAGGCGCCGACCGGCCTCAAGGGTCAGCGCGTCCGCCTGCTCGGCGGAGAGGCCTCCGTCATTCAGCCGGAACGTCACGATCGCCATCGACGCCGGGGTCACGAGCCCCCAGCCCGGGGTGCGCCTGATCTCGTCCTCCGCCCATGCGGCGAGCCGGAAGCCATGCTCGACGGCGGCAGCGACGGCCTCGGTCCCCATCGTCTGCAGCGTCAGCCACAGCTTGAGCGCGCGCGCCGGCCGGCTGGTCTCCAGCCCGAGATCCCAGAAGTTCGGGGCCGCTCCGGGCAGGTCGCCGTCGCGCAGGTAATCCGTTTCGACCCGGAACGCCTGCTCGAGCCGGCGCCGGTCGCGGACGATCAGCGCCCCGCACCCATAGGTCTGGAAAAGCCATTTGTGGGCGTCCCAGGCGAGGCTGTCAGCGCGCTCGACGCCCTTCAGGAGCGCCCGCCGGGCAGGGCTGAGCAGCGCGGACGCGCCGAACGCGCCGTCGACATGGAGCCATAGCCCGCGTCGCTCGCAGACAGCCGCGATCCTGTCGAGCGGATCGACGGCGCCGACATTGGTCGTGCCCGCCGTCGCCACGACTAGAAACGGACGCCGCCCGCCGGCGAGGTCAGCCTCCACCAGCCGCGCAAGGTCGTCCGTGTCCATCCGGAAGGCCTCGTCGGGCGCGACGCGGCGGATCTGGCCCGGGAGGAAGCCAGCCACGGCGAGCGCGCGCAGCGCCGAGCTGTGGGTCTCCGCCGACACATAGACGGTCCCGTCCAGCCGCTTCTCGGGCTGGAGCTTCGCGTCTCTGGCGGCGACCACGGCGGTCAGGTTCGCGGCCGAGCCGCCGCCCATGAACAGGCCGCCCGCGGTCTCGGGGAACCCCGCCGCGTCCGCCATCCAGCGGATCA
>NZ_JBJKEX010000166.1:0-6458 GCF_045505405.1 Hansschlegelia beijingensis
CTCGAGCCGCTCCGCTTCGGCGCGCGCGAGGCCGGTCTCGAGCGCCAGCGGATGATGCACCAGAGCGGCGAGCGGCCGGCCGAGGCCCCGAAGTCTCTCGGCCGGCAACTCAGCGAAGGCGAGCCCGTCGATCACCAGCGTGGCGCCGCGTGGAGCGGCGGCCAGCAGATCGAGGCTGCGAGCGAGCGAAGCCTCGGTCGGCCGCGGAAAATCGTCCGGCAGCGCCAGCGCGCGCGCCGCGTGCCCGCGCGCCTGGAGCTCGCGCAGAATACGCGCGTCGTAGAGATAGCCGCCCGTCGGCGTCGCGAGATCGCCGGGCGCGGCGAGGATGAATTCACCCACCTACGGGCCCTTCGAACCAGGCGCGGGCCACATGGGACTCGCCGAGCGTGACCCGGATCCGCGTCAGGCCCGCGGCATGCGCTCCCAGACCGCCTGTCCGGGCGGCTTCCGCCATGCGGTCGAAGATGTGGCGGCAGAGGAATTCGGTGGTGGTCACCTGTCCGGCCAGCTCCTCTGCCTCGTCCAGGTTCCGATAGTTCAGCGGCGCGAGCGCGGTCTTGAGGGCTTCGGTGGCGCGTCCGATGTCGACGACGATGTTGTCGGGGTCGAGCTCTTCCCGGAAGAACGCGACGTCGACCACGAAGGTCGCGCCATGCAGCGCCTGGGCGGGGCCGAACACGTCGCCCTTCAGGCTGTGGGCGATCATGATGTGGTCACGGACTTCGACGGCGTACATGGCGAACCTCAGGGGTAGCGGAGAACGACGGCGAGGCCCTGCGCGCCCGGCGCCAGAGCGTCCGGCAAGGCGGAGGGAGCGTCGTCGAACGGAATTTCGGTGTCGAGCAGAAGGTCGTAGCGCTCGTCGGCCGCGAGCAGCGCGAGCGCGGCGCCCAGGCGTCGTCGTGCGCTCCATCGCGGCCTCCGTGACGGCGCGACCTGGCCGACCTGTGAGGACACCAGCTTGAGCCGGCGCGCGTGAAACGCGCGGCCGAGCGGCACCGCGACGTCGTCGACGCCATGCCAGCTCATCTCCACGACGGTCGCCTCCTCGCCCGCCGCCGCGAGCGCAGTCGCAAGGCCTGCCGCGGTCGCGCTCGCGTGGAAAACGACGTCGGCGTCGCGGGGCGCGTCGCCCGGCGGCGCGAAGCCGGCGCCAAGGCTTTCCGCCAGGGCCCGCCTCTGCTCATCGACATCGACCACCGTGACCTCGACGCCCGGCAGTCGGCTGAGCAGCGCCGCCGTCAGAAGCCCCACGGGGCCGCCGCCGACCACCACGGCCCGGTCGCAGGGACCGGCGCCGGAATCCCAGACCGCGTTCAGGGCGGTCTCCATATTGGCCGCCAGCACCGCGCGGCGCGGCGGCAGTCCAGCCGGCAGAGGGTGAAGGGCCGAGGCCGGCGCGGAGAACGCGTCCTGGTGCGGGTTCAGGCAGAACACCATCCGACCCGTCAGGTCCGACGGGCCCGCTTCGACCCGGCCGACGGCGGCATAACCGTATTTCACGGGGCCGGGAAACTCGCCTTCCTGCCGGGGCGCGCGCATCCTCCGCCACTCGCTTTCCGGCACCCGGCCGCGGCAGACGAGGCGCTCGGTGCCGCGACTCACGCCGGAGAAAAGCGTGCGGACGAGCGGCTCCCGCGGGTCCGGGCGGGCCAGACGCTCCTCCCGAAGCTCGACGCCGCCATGGCCGTCATACCAGAGGGCTCTGGCACTTAGTGTCTCTGGGCCGTTGTCGGTGACTGTCATCCGCCTAAATTCGGAGCAGGTCGTGCCGGTTTGACGACCGCGGAAGTGATATAGCGGCGCCCCCCGGAGCCGCCAGACCGTCCCTCGTCCGGCCCACCCGAAAGCGTAAGATGCGTTCAGACACCGACCTGCTTCAGGCCGCCCCTCCCAGCCTCCCCACCGCGAGCGGCCGCCGCGCCGGCACGACGCCGACCGGCTCGCAGTCGATCATGGCTCTCAGGCTGCGGCGCGTCGCGATGGGCGCTCTTACGCTCTCGACCTTTGCGGCGCTCTCCTATTCCTTCGCCCAGGTCATCGGCGGCGACGGATGGTCGGCGCCGGAGCTCGCGATGTTCGTCTGCTTCCTGGTGTCGTCGCCCTGGATCGTCCTCGGCTTCTGGAACGCCACGATCGGCTTTGCGCTGCTGCGGTTCGCCAAGGACCCCGTCGCGTCAGTCGCGCCCTGCGTCCTGACGACGCGCGCAGACGCGCCGGTGGACGGGCGGCACGCCATCGTCATGTGCATCCGCCACGAGGATTCGGCGCGCGTCGTGCGCCGCCTCGACGCCGTCATGGCGAGCCTCGAGGCGACGCCCTTCGGCGACCGCTTCGATCTGTTCGTCCTCAGCGACAGCCAGAAACCCGATCTGATCGAGGACGAAGAGGCCGCGATCAGCGCCTGGAGAGCCGGGCTCGAGGACCCGACCCGGGTCATCTATCGCCGGCGCGACACCAATGAGGGCTTCAAGGCCGGAAACATCCGGGAGTTTCTGGATCGCTGGGCCGACCGCTACGAGGTCATGATCACGCTCGACGCCGACAGCGTGATGTCCGGGGCCACGATCCTGCGGCTCGTCCGGATCATGCAGGCGAACCCCAGGCTCGGCATCCTTCAGACGCTGGTGGTCGGCCTGCCGGCGCGCACGGTGTTCGGCCGCGCGTTCCAGTTCGGCATGCGGGCCAGCATGCGCTCCTACTCGATGGGCGCTGCGTGGTGGAGCGGCGACTGCGGTCCCTATTGGGGACACAACGCCGCCATCCGGGCCAAGGCGTTCCGCGACCACGCGCGCCTGCCGCAGGTGCCGGGCGCCGCGCCGCTCGGCGGAGACGTGCTCAGCCATGACCTCTACGAGGCCGTGCTGATGCGCAAGGCCGGCTACGAGGTGCGGGTGCTGCCGGAGGAGAGCGGCTCCTGGGAGGACAATCCCGCGACGCTGACCGAGTTTATCCGGCGCAACCTGCGCTGGTGCCAGGGCAACATGCAGTATCTGCGGCTGATCGGCAGCCCCGGCCTTCCTTTCGTCGGGCGCGTGAACCTGCTGATCGCGATCCTGATGTATCTCGGCGCCCCGGCCTGGATGGGCTTCATGATCGCCGGGGCCGCGCAGGCCTGGGGCGCGCCGACGCTGATCCCCGTGAGCGGCGGGAGCGAGTTCTCGCTGACGCTCGGCACGGTGCTGCTCGCCGTGATGATGCTGGTGCTCTTCGCTCCGAAGATCATGGGCTATCTGGACGTCGCTCTGCGGCCGGACGAAAGCCGCCGCTACGGCGGGGTCCCGGTGTTCCTTGGGAGCGTCGCCGCGGAGATCTCGTTCGGCCTGCTGTTCGCACCGATCGTGAGCTTCACGGTCACGGCCTTCCTGTTCCGGCTGTTCGTGCTGCGCCGGGGCGTCGGCTGGGCTGCGCAGAATCGCGGCGGTGATCGTGTGGGCTGGCGCGAGAGCGCCGCGCTGCTCTGGCCCGCGACCGCCTTCGGGGGCGCGCTCGCGCTGTCGTTCGCGCTGTCTGCGCCTGCCGTGCTGTTCTGGGCCGCGCCCGTGGTGGCGAGCTTCCTGCTCGCCGTTCCGTTCGCCGTCCTGACGTCGCGCGAGAGCAGTCGTCTGCGGATCGGAGCCATCCCGGAGGAGGCCAACCCGCCGGCCGAGGTGCGGGCCGTCAGCGAGGGACTGGGGCTGGCCCGCAAGCCGCCGCGCTGGGCCCAGCCACTGTCCCCGTTCCGGTTCGAGGGATCGGAGAAGCCGGGCGCCGGCTACTCGGCGGCGGCCCCGGCGGAATAGCGCTGCAGCAGCGGCGCCTGCGCCATCGCGAAGATCATGGTCAGGGGCATGATGCCCCAGACCTTGAAGGCGACCCAGAAATCCGTGGTCTGCGTCCGCCAGACCACCTCGTTGACCGCGGCCAGAAACACGAAGAACCAGGCCCAGCGCAGCGACAGCTTCATCCAGCCCTCATGGGTCAGGTTGAACGCCTGGTCGAACACGACCTCGAGCAGCGGCTTGCCGAACGCGATCCCGCCGAACAGGGCGCCTGCGAACAGCAGGTTCACGATGGTGGGCTTGAGCTTGATGAACAGCTCGTCCTGCAGCGCCAGCGTCAACCCGCCGAACACCACCACGACCACGCCCGACACGAGCGGCATGATCGGCAACCGGCGCGTCAGCAACCAGGACGCCGCCAGCGAGATCACCGTCGCCCCCATGAACAGCGCCGTGGCGGTGAACAGGTTGCTTCGCGAATTGGCGATGAAGAAGACCACGAGGGGCCCGAGCTCCATCGCAAGCTTTATCACCGGATGGACGGAGTGGGGCGCGCGCTGGGCGGAACTCATGAACTTCCTCTGACTCTACGCAGGCGCGCGATCAAGGCCCAGGAGGTGAAATCGCGCCATGGTCGCCGGCCGGCGGGGCGTTTCTGCGGCCGAAATCGGGCGCGGCGGTATCCTGGCCCTGCTCGATGATGCTGCGCCGGATCTCTCGGGTCCGCGTGAACAGCTCGAACAGCTTGTCGCCTTCGCCCCAGCGGATCGCGCGCTGGAGCGCCGTCAGGTCCTCGACGAACCGGCCGAGCATCTGCAGCACCGCATCGCGGTTGTTGAGGAACACGTCGCGCCACATCGTCGGATCGGACGCCGCGATCCGGGTGAAGTCTCGGAAGCCGGATGCGGAGTACTTGATCACCTCGGACTGGGTAACCTCCTCGAGGTCGGCGGCGGTCCCGACGATGTTGTAGGCGATCAGATGAGGCACGTGGCTGACAATCGCGAAGACGAGGTCGTGATGCTCGACCGTCATCGTGTCGACGCGCGCGCCAACGCCTTCCCAGAACGCCCGAAGCGCCGCGACGGCGGCCTGGTCGGCCGACTCGAGCGGCGTCAGGATCGCCCAGCGTCCGTCAAACAGCTCCGCGAAGCCGGCGTCCGGCCCCGAATCCTCGGTGCCCGCGATCGGGTGAGCCGGGACGAAGTGGGCGTGCGCGGGCACATGGGGGGCCATGTCGCGGACCACGGCGCCCTTCACGGAGCCGACATCGGTCAGGATCGCGCCCGGCTTCAGGCGCGGCCCGATCTCGGCCGCGACAGCGCCGCAGACGCCGACAGGCGTGCAAACGATGACGAGATCGGCCTCCGCCGCCGCCTCTCCCGAGCGTTCGAAGACTTCATCCGCCAGGCCAAGCGCCGCGACGCGGTCGCGCACGGAGGCGTCCTGGTCGGCGGCCGCGATCGTCCGCGCCAGACCGGCCTTGCGGGCGGCCCGCGCGATCGAGGAGCCGATGAGCCCGACGCCGATGATCGCCAGGCGGTCGAACAGAGGCTCAGCCAAGCTGGCGATCCTTCGCAAACTCGCCGAGAGCGGTGAGAAACGCGCGGTTGGCGTCCTCGGACCCGATGCTCAGGCGGAGCGCATTCGGCAGGCCATAAGCCCCGACCGCGCGCAGGATCAGGCCGCGTTGCGTCAGGAAGGCGTCCGCGTCGGCGGCGCGTCGCCCGGGCTCGTCCGGAAAATGGATCAGCAGGAAGTTCGCGACGCTCGGCGTGACCGTGAGCCCGAGCGCCCGGATTCCTTCGGTCAGCTCCGTCAGCCACCGGGCGTTGTGCATCACGGCCCGATCGATGTGCTCGCGATCCGCGACCGCCGCCGCCCCGGCCGCGATCGCCGGACCCGAGACATTGAACGGGCCACGGATGCGGTTGAGCGCGTCGACGACCCCGGCGGGCCCGTAGAGCCAGCCGATCCTCAGGCTCGCAAGGCCGAAGGCCTTCGAGAAGGTGCGGGTCATCACGACGTTCTCGCAGGAGCTGACGAGCTCGATCCCCGCGGCGTAGTCGTTCGCCCGCACATACTCCGCATAGGCGGCGTCGAGCACGAGCAGCGCGTTGCGCGGCAGTGCCGCCTGCAGCCGCTTCACCTCGTCGAACGGCAGGTAGGTGCCCGTCGGATTGTTCGGATTGGCGAGGAAGACGATGCGCGTGCGGTCGGTGACGCGGGCCAGGATCGCGTCGACGTCCGCCGTCAGGTTCGTCTCGGGCGCGACGACCGGCGTCCCACCGGCCGCGAGGATCGCGATCCGGTAGACCAGGAAGCCGTGCTCGGTGAACAGCCCCTCGTCTCCCGGGCCGACATAGCCGTGCGCCAGCAGCGACAGCAGTTCGTCGGAACCGGCGCCGCAGACGATCCGGGCCGGATCGAGCCCGTGAGCGCGGGCGATCGCCTCCCGCAGCGCGCGGGCTCCGCCGTCAGGATAGATCTCGAGATCAGCGGCCGCCGCCCGGAAAGCCTCGACGGCCTTGGGACTTGGCCCGAACGGGGTCTCGTTCGAGGACAGCTTGCGCAGAGGCACGCCTGCCGGAGCCTTGCTCTTGCCGGGCACATAGATGTCGATCGCGAGCGCGCCGGGCCGGCGGGGGCCTTCGCGCAGGATCGCTTCCTCCGCGCGAGCTCGCGCCGCCAAAC
>NZ_JBJKEX010000167.1:0-6410 GCF_045505405.1 Hansschlegelia beijingensis
CACTCCGGCCGAACTCGGCTGGCAGGTCGGCGCGCAGCCCGTCGCCGACTACGGCTCGGCGAGCCGTGACGCGGAGCAGTACGCCCGCACCGGCGAGACCTCCTCGCACCGCTACGAGCGTCAGCTCGAACAGGCGGCGGAGCCTGACGACGACGACGGGCCCGTGCGGCTGCGGGCCGGCGACAGCATCTCGCGCTGAGACGGCGCGGCCCCGGCCGCGCCCTCAGAGCAGCTTGTCGGGCGTGATGGGCAGCTCGCGGACGCGCTTGCCGGTGGCGTGAAACACCGCGTTGGCGACGGCGGCCGCTGCCCCCACGATGCCGATCTCGCCAAGGCCCTTGATCCCCAGCGGATTGGCCTCGTCGGCCTCGTCCACGAAGATCACCTCGATGTCCCGGACGTCGGCATGCGACGGGATGTGGTACTCGCCGAAATTGTGGTTCATGAAGCGGCCGAGACGGCGGTCCGGCATGCTCTCCTCGTGCAGCGCCATGCCGATCCCCATGACCACGCCGCCGAGGATCTGGCTGCGCGCCGTCATCTGGTTGAGGATCTTTCCGGCCGCGATCGCGCTGACGACGCGGGTGACGCGCACGACGCCGAGCTCCTCGTCCACGCGAACCTCCGCGAAGACCGCGGAGTGCGTGTAGGCGGCGAACTTCTTCTGGAACTCCTCGTCCGGGGCGAAGTCCGCCTTCGCCTCGACCCTCTCCCGCCCCGCCGCCTTCAGCGCCTCGACATAGGAGATCGACCCCGCCGGGTCGTCCTTCCGCGCCACACGCCCGCCTGAGAAAACGACGTGGTCGAGCGCCGCGTTGGCGAGCGGCGAGTTCTCCATCGCGCGGGCGTGCTTCAGGATTTCCTCGCGCAACGCCGCGCAGGCCATCTGCGCCGCTGAGCCGGCCGAGGCCGCGGCCCATGAGCCGCCCTCCACCGGGGCCATCGGCAGAGACGAGTCGCCGATCCGAACCACCACGTCGTCGATCGGCAGCCCGAGCGCGTCCGCGCCGATCTGCGCCAGGATCGTGTAGGTGCCGGTGCCGATGTCGGCGGTCGCGCAGGCGATCTCGAGCTTGCCGTCCGCCGTCAGCGCGGCGCGCGCGGAATGCGGCTGCATCATCGCCTCCCAGCAGCCCGTCGCGACGCCGAGCCCGACCAGATCGCGCCCCTCCCGCATCGAACGCGGCTCCGGGGAGCGCCGCGACCAGCCGAAAGCCTCGGCGCCGCGCTCGTAGCAGGCGCGCAGCTCCTTGGAGGAGAACGGCTTGTCGTCGTTCTGGTCGCGCTCGGCGTAATTGCGCAGCCGGAGCTCCAGCGGATCGACCTTCGCCGCGTAGGCGAGCTCGTCGATCGCCGCCTCCAGCGCGTAGACGCCGGTGGTCGCGCCCGGGGCCCGCATGTCGCCGGGCGTCGCGGTGTCGACCTTGGCGAGCCGGTAGGACAGGCTGACATTGTCGCAGGCGTAGATCAGCCCCGACCAGTTCACGACCGCCTCCTGATAGTCCTCATAGGTCGACGTGCAGGCGATCGCGTCGTGGCGGATCGACCGGAGGCGCCCGTCGGGCCCGGCGCCGAGCGCCACGGTCTGCAGCGTGTCCGGCCGGTAGGTGAAGGTGAACATCTGGTCGCGCGTCAGCGTCACCCGCACCGAGCGCTTCAGCCTCAGCGCGGCCATTACGGCGAGCGTCAGCTGATATTGCGGGCGCAGGCCGCTGCCGAACGCGCCGCCCACGAAGGGCGACAGGACCCGCACGTCGTCCTCCGGCAGGCCGAACAGGTTGACGACGAACGCCTTGGTGTTCGTCACGCCCTGCACCTTGTCGTGCACCACCAGCTTGCCGCCCCGCCAGAACACGGTCGAGGCGTGCGGCTCCATCGGGTTGTGATGCTCGACCGCGATCCGGTAGTCGCCCGAAACTTTTACGGGGGCCGCAGCGAACGCGCCGTCCGCGTCGCCGCGGGGCGGAGGAGGCGGGGGCACGCCGTCGCGCTTCTCGGGCGGGTCATAGGCCGCGTCGCGGCGCTCGGCGACGTCCACGACGCCCGCCTCGACCTCATACTCGACCCTGACCAGCGCCGCCGCGTCGCGCGCGGCCTCGAAGGTTTCGGCCACCACCAGCGCGACGGGCTGGCCGCTATAGACGACCCGCTCGTCGAGCAGTGGAATGAACGGAAGGCCGGGCGGCGCCGCCTGGTCCTGGTGCGACTCGGCGTCGGTCGTGACCGTTGGCCGATCCTTGTGGGTCAGGATCGCGACGACGCCCGGCGTCGCCCGCGCGGCTTCCAGATCGAACCGCAGGATCCGGCCCTTCGCGACTGAACTCGACACCACGACCCCATAGGCGAGGTCCTCCGCCGGAAACTCCCCGGCGTATTGCGCAAGGCCGCTGACCTTGAGCGGTCCGTCGACCCGCGGCTGGGCGCCGCCCACATAGCCCTCCGGCATCGCGCCCTCCCTCAGTTGATCGACTTGTCGGACTGGCGCTGCGGCGTCGCGGCCGCGGCCTGTTCGAGCGCGCGCACGATCGCGCGCCGGGCGAGCTCGATCTTGAAGTCGTTGTCGCCCTGTCCGCGGGCCCCCTGCAGAAGGCGATCGGCGGCCGCGCCAAAAGCCTCGCGCGACGGTTTTTGACCGCGCAGCAGCGCCTCGGCCTCCGGAACCCGCCACGGCTTGTGCGCCACCCCGCCGAGCGCGACGCGCGCATCCCGGATCGTGTCGCCATCGAGCTCCAGCCCGGCTGCGACGGAAACCAGCGCGAAGGCGTAGGAGAGCCGGTCGCGCAGCTTGAGATAGGTGTGGTGAGGCCCGAAGCGCGGCGCCGGAAGCTCGACCGCGGTGATCAGCTCGCCATGCTGCAGCGTGTTGTCGGCCTCCGGCCGGTCGCCCGGCAGGCGGTGGAAGTCCTCGAACGCGATGGTCCGCTCGCCTCCCGGTCCCGCGACATGCACGACGGCTTCGAGCGCCGCGAGCGCGACGCACATGTCCGAGGGGTGGGTGGCGATGCAGCCCTCGCTCGCGCCGAGGATCGCGTGGATGCGGTTCACCCCGCCGATCGCGCCGCAGCCGGTCCCGGGCGCGCGTTTGTTGCAGGGGGTCTGGACGTCATAGAAGTAGTAGCAGCGGGTGCGCTGGAGCAGGTTGCCGCCGGTGGTGGCCGCGTTGCGGAGCTGCGCCGAGGCGCCCGCCAGGATCGCGCTCGCGAGCAGCGGGTAGTCGCGCTCGACCCGCGGATCGTAGGCGAGGTCGGAGTTCGGCACGAGCGCGCCGATCCTGAGCCCGCCGCCGGCGGTCGCGGTGATCTCGCGCAGCGGCAGGCGCGTGATGTCGACCAGCCGGCCCGGCCGCTCGACGTCGTATTTCATCAGGTCGACCAGATTGGTGCCGCCGGCGATGTAGTGGGCGTGGGGGTCGCCCGAGACGGCGCTGATCGCCTCCGCGACGCTTTCGGCGCGGGCGTAGGAGAAGTTCATCATTCCGCGGCCTCCTGCGACGCGCCGGCGCCCATGGCGGCCTCGACCGCGTCGACGATGTTCGTGTAGGCGCCGCAGCGGCAGAGATTGCCGCTCATCAGCTCGCGGATTTCGGCCCGCGTCCGGGCGCGGCCCTCCTGCACCAGCGCCACCGCCGAGCAGATCTGCCCGGGCGTGCAGTAACCGCACTGGAAGGCGTCATGGGCGACGAAGGCCTCCTGCATCGGATGCAGCCGGCCCGGCGCGCCGATCCCTTCGATCGTGGTTATCTCGCGGCCGTCATTCATGACGGCGAGCTGGAGACAGGAGTTCACCCGGCGGCCGTCGATCAGCACCGTGCAGGCGCCGCACTGGCCCTGGTCGCACCCCTTCTTCGTGCCGGTGAGGTGCAGCCGCTCGCGCAGCAGGTCGAGCACCGTGGTGGAAGGCGCGACGGAGAGCGTCTGCGGCTTGCCGTTCACGGTCAGCGACACCGTTACGGCGCCGGGCGCACCGCTGACATAGACCACTCGGCTTCCCCTCTTCTGGATGGTTCGGACGAGCGGCGCCGCCGCCCGGTTAAGAACCGTTCCAGGGAGAAGACGTTCCGTCCGCCGTCACTCGATCCAGAGACCGTGAGCGCGGTGCCAATCCTCGATCGACTGCTCCGGATATTCGTCGAAGGCGAGGTCGTTCGGGCCGATCGCGGGCTCGACCCAGGAAGCCTTGGAGCCGAGCATCAGATGCGTGCGCGCCGGAGGGACCGGAAGCTCGCTGTCGACCGCCGAGGCGAACGGATGCACCAGGTCCGGCCAGTTCGGATCGTAGAGCCACAGCGCCGAGCCGCAGCGCGAGCAGAAATTCCGCTCCGCGCTGCTGCGGTGAAGGTGGCCCTCGGCGTCGGCGAGTTCGGCGCGGAACACGCCGATCGCCTTCTCGCCCTTGATCTTCAGCGTCGTCGCGTCGGCGTGCAGGTTGATCGCAAAGCCGCCGCCGCCGGCGGTCTTCCGGCAGATCGAGCAGTAGCAGAGCTGGTAGGGATAGGGCGCGTGGCTCTGGACCGAGAAGCCGACCGCGCCGCACTTGCATGAGCCTTCGAGCGTCATCGGCATCCCGGCGTCCTTCCTCGAGAGCGTCGCGCCTACCCCGCCGTTCAGGCGGCCTTCCTGAACTCCGCCTTGCCCTGCTCGTCGAGGGCGCGGAAATCCTCGTCGGAGAGCGCGATGGCGGCCGCCGCGACGTTCTCCTCGAGATGCTTCACCTTCGAGGTGCCCGGAATGGGCAGCATCACCGGGCTGCGCTTCAGCACCCAGGCGAGCGCCACCTGGCTCGGGGTCGCGCCGATCTTCTTCGCGATCGTGTCCAGCACCGAGCCGGGCCTGGCGAGCTCGCCCGCCGCGAGCGGGTACCAGGGAATGAAGCCGAGACCGTTCTGCGCGCAGAAGTCCAGCACGTCCTCGCTGGTCCGGTCGACCAGGTTGTAGCGGTTCTGCACGGTCGCGACGGTGAAGTGCTTCTGCGCCGCCTTGATCTCCGCAACGCCGACCTCGCTCAGGCCGAGCTGGTCGATCAGGCCCTCCTTCTGCATCTCGGCCAGCACGCCGAACTGCTCGTCCTGCGGGACCTTGGGATCGATGCGGTGGAGCTGCCAGAGGTCGATGCGCTCCACGCCGAGCCGGCGGAGGCTCATCAGCACGCACTGGCGGAGATATTCGGGGCGGCCGACCGGCAGCCAGACGTTGGGGCCGTGGCGGGTGAGGCCGCCCTTGGTGGCGATGAGAAGCCCGTCATAGGGGTGAAGCGCCTCCCGGATCAGCTCCTCGCTGACGAACGGGCCGTAGCTGTCCGCCGTGTCGATGAAGTTGACGCCGAGCTCGGGCAGCCGGCGCAGCGTCCTCAGGCTCTCCTCGCGGTCTTTCGGCTCGCCCCAGATCCCGTCGCCGGTGACGCGCATCGCGCCGTAGCCCAGGCGGTGGATCGTCCGCCCGGCGAGTTCGAAGGTTCCGGAAGCGGCTGCGTCGGGGTTGCTCATGGGTCAGCTCCTTGTTCGCCAAAAGCGTCGGCTTCGGACTTGGTTCCGACTTTCGCCCGCGCAACCCGGACGCTTCTTGCGTCCCCGAACGTCGCCACTCGCTTCTGCGCATGGGGCGCGGCGCATTGGCCACGCTTCCGGGCGACCGAGAGGTATCTTTTTAGGGGCGGCTCCCTGTCCGGTCCGGGATGACGGCTTAATTCGGTTTTAGGCGGCGCCTTGCGAACCGCCGATTGAGGAGAGTTCGATGCCGAACTCGTCGAGGAGCGGCGCGATAGCCGCAACCGTGAAAATCGCGGCCGGCGCGGATCGCAGCCATTACGACGCCGCCTCGATCGTCCTGCACTGGGCCACCGTGGTCCTCGTCGTCCTGCTGTTCGCGCTCGCCGAGGTCTGGGACTTCCTGCCGAGGCCGGAGCGGCATCTGCTGATCGTCGCCCACATGTCGTTCGGGATCATCCTGACGGCTGTGATCATCGCCCGCATCGCGTGGCGGCTGACGCCGGGACATCAGGTCCGCCCCGCGGTCACGGGCTGGGTCGAGCTCGCGGCGAAGAGCGTTCATTACGTACTTTACGGCCTGCTCGCCGCGCAGGCCCTGCTGGGCTTCGCGATCCGCTGGTCGGGCGAGAATCCCAAGGCGATGAGCTTTTTCGGCCTGTTGATCCCGTCGCCGTTCGGACCGAGTTCGAAAGCTCTGCACGAGCTGTTCGAGCAAACGCATGACTGGCTGGCCTGGGCCATCATCATCATCGCGGCGGGCCACGCCCTTGCGGCGCTCTATCACCAGTACGTGCTGAAGGACGACGTGCTTCGGCGCATGCTGCCGGAGGGGCACGCCCGACAGTCCGGGCGCACGGCGCCGCGACCCTGACCCGTCAGCGGCCGAGCGCGCGCCGGTAGAGCGTCGACCGGCTCACCCCGAGCT
>NZ_JBJKEX010000168.1:0-6387 GCF_045505405.1 Hansschlegelia beijingensis
GCAAAACTCATTGCGCTCCAGGTCGGGATCGGCGGCCATGGGCCGGCCGTTCCTTTGGACAGGCGCGTGCGGCGCCGAACGCATCATTTTTCCATGTTGGGGTGGCCGCGCCGAGCCCGCCCCGCGCCGCTCAGGACTGGGCGTCCTTCGTCGAGGCCGTGGCTGCCCTGACGAAGGGTCAGGCCGGGTGGCCGGCCGAAGTCGGTCTCGCCCGCCGCTGGTACGAGCCGCATCTCGAGCGCGTGCATGACGACGCGGCCGTTCGCGCGGCGGATCTTCTGCAGCTCGAGCAGATCGCCTCCGGCTACCCGTCGCGCGAGCGCTTTCTCACGGAGCTCACGCTCGATCCGCCGGACGCCACCAGCGATGAGAGCGGCCCGCCCCATCTCGACGAGGATTACTTCATCCTATCGACGATCCATTCCGCCAAAGGGCAGGAGTGGCGATCCGTCTTCGTGCTCAACGGCGTCGACGGCTGCATGCCGTCCGACCTCGGGGTCGGCACCTCGGCGGAGATCGAGGAGGAGCGCCGGCTGCTCTACGTCGCCATGACGCGCGCCAAGGACGACCTGCGCATCATGTTGCCGCAGCGCTTCTTCGTGCACCAGCAGGCAGCGCGCGGCGACCGCCACGTCTATGCGTCCCGCACCCGCTTCATCACCGCCGCGATGCTGGAAAAGTTCGAGAGCTGCTCCTGGCCGCCGGCCTCCGCGGAATCCGCCGCCCGGCGGCCCCTCGCCCAGGTCGACATCGGCGCCCGCATGCGCGCGATGTGGCGCTGACGATAGCCCTCGGCCTCTCCGCCTTTTTGGGCGCCGGCAAGTTGTGGATGCCGAAACCCTACCGCGCTACTCTCCTTTGATCGCGTCGGCACAAGACGCGGAAGGAGGACAGCGATGCAATGGCTTCAGCTGACGACGCCCGGCAAGCACGAGATCTTCGTGAACATGTCGCTTGCGGTCCATATGCGCCGCTTCGGCGACAAGACGACGATCGACATGCTGACGAGCTCCATGGACCGGACGCATTGCGTCGGAGTCATCGAGACGCCTGAGGAGATCCTGCAGAAGATGTGCGACTGCGGCTGGGTTTCACGGCAGGAAGGCGCGGAGAAGCCGGCCTCACCGCCCGTGCCGCACTGACGACGCAGCCGATCAGCGCTTGAGACCCAGCGAGTTCAGCGCCGCCTCGTAGTCGTCGAACATCTGCGCGCCCTCCTCGCCGAACCGGCGAAGCGCGCCCCAGGTGTAGATGCCGGTATCGTGGCCGTCGTCGAACACGAGGCGCACGGCGTAGGACCCGACCTCCTGCACGTCGCGGATCTTCACGTTCCGCTTGCCGGGCACGATGGTCTTCTGCTCCGGGGAGTGACCCTGGACCTCGGCGCTCGGGCTTTCCACGCGCAGAAGCTCGGCCGATATGTCGTGACGCGCGCCGTCCGCCCAGGCGACCGCCAGGGTGCGCCCGTCGCTCGACAGCCTCAGCTCGACCGGCCATTTCTCCGCGTCGGACATCCGATCACCTTTGAAGACGGGCGCCTTTACGGGCGGCGCTCGGGCGCCTAGCTTGTGAGGGACCTTCCCGCCTGACGCAAGCGCCGCAGAGCCTTTGTCAGCATCTCCGGCCAGCCGCCGGAAAACATGAGGCTATCCGCGTTCAATGGACATGCCGTCGCCGATCGCCCCCGTAGCGCCCCTGATCGACCCGTTCCAGCGCGCGATCACCTATCTGAGGGTGTCGGTGACCGATCGCTGCGACTTCCGCTGCGTCTACTGCATGTCCGAGCAGATGACCTTCCTGCCGAAGCGGGAGTTGCTGACACTTGAGGAGCTCGACCGCCTGTGCTCGGCCTTCATCCGTCTCGGCGTGCGCAAGCTCCGCCTGACGGGCGGCGAGCCGCTGGTCCGGCGCAACCTGATGGAGCTGATCCGCTCGCTCGGTCGTCACCTCGATTCCGGCGCGCTCGAGGAGCTGACGCTGACCACCAATGGCAGCCAGCTCGAGAAATACGCGACCGAGCTCTACGCGGCCGGGGTCCGGCGCATCAACGTGTCCGTGGACACCCTGGACGAGGCCAAGTTCAAGGCCGTGACCCGCTGGGGCGACCTGCGCCAGGTGCTCGCCGGCATCGAGGCGGGCCTCGCCGCCGGCCTCAAGATCAAGATCAACGCGGTCGCCCTGCGGGACGTCAACGAGGACGAGATCGCCGACATGGCGGTGTGGGCCCATTCCAAGGGCATGGACCTCTCGCTGATCGAAACCATGCCGCTCGGCGACATCGAGGGCGACCGGACCGATCAGTATCTGCCGCTCAGCCTGGTGAAGGCGCGGCTCGCCCAGCGCTTCACGCTGAACGAAATCCCGTATCGGACCGGCGGCCCCGCCCGTTATGTCTCGGTGGCCGAGACCGGCGGCCGGATCGGCTTCATCACCCCGCTGACGCACAATTTCTGCGAGAGCTGCAACCGCGTGCGCGTCACCTGCACCGGCACTCTCTTCATGTGCCTGGGCCAGGACGACGCCGCCGATCTTCGGACGCCGCTGCGCGCGAGCTCCGACGACGAGCTGCTGGTCGAGGCGGTGCGGGAGGCCATTCGGCGCAAGCCAAAGGGCCACGACTTCATCATCGACCGCCGCAACGCCAAGCCGGCGGTCGGCCGGCATATGTCGACGACGGGCGGCTGACCGCCGCGATCACCTGACGACGGCGATCTTTCCCGGCCGCGTCGCCTCTGGCGCCGGGCGCTCCAGCGCCTCCAGGAAGTTGTTCCGCCACCAGGCGACGTCGCGGTCCCGGATCCGCTCGAACATCCTGCGCCAGCGGTCCTGCCGCTCGTCGAGCGGCATCTCCAACGCGCGCACGATCGCGCCCGCCGTGCCGTCCACGTCGTAAGGATTGGTCAGCAGCGCGCCCTCGAGCTCGCAAGCCGCGCCCGCGAAACGCGACAGCAGCAGAACGCCCGGATCCTCCGGATCCTGGGCCGCGACATACTCCTTGGCCACGAGGTTCATGCCGTCCCGCAGCGGCGTCACGAGGCCGACATGCGCCATCCGGTAGAGGCCGGCGAGCGTGTTCCGGCTGACCGTGCGGTTTACGTAGCGGATCGGCGTCCAGTCGAGCTCCGCATGGGCGCCGTTCACCCGCCCCGCGAGCTCCGCCACCTCGCGCTCCATTGCGACATATTCCGGGACCTCGCCGCGGGATTTCGGCGTGACCTGCAGGTAGGTGCAGCGGCCCCGCCACATCTCGTCCAGCGTGAGGAAAGTCTCGTAGGCCTGGATGCGCTGCGCGATGCCCTTGGAGTAATCGAGCCGGTCGACGCCGATCAGCAGCTTGCGGCCCTCGAGGCTCTCCCGCATCCGGCGGACCAGCGCGTGGCGGTTGGCTGAAGCGGCCGTCGTGGCGAAGACCTGCGTCTCGATACCCACGGGGAAGTCGTCGACCGTGATGGCGCGGCCGTAAACCAGGAACCGGCCGTCGGGTAGCCTGCGACCGACCCCCTCCCGGCGAACGTAGGTCTCGAAGTTCTCGACGTCGGGCGGCGTCTGGAATCCGACGACGTCATAGGCGGCGAGCCTGCGCACGATGTCGGCATGGTTCGGCAGCACCGTGAAGATGTCGTGCGGCGGGAACGGGATGTGCAGGAAGAAGCCGATCCGGTTCTGCAGACCAGCGGCGCGCAGCTCGGCGGCGAGCGGGATCAGGTGGTAGTCATGCACCCAGATGATGTCGTCGGGCCGGATCAGGGGCAGCAGCTGCTTCGCGAACAGCCTGTTCACCCGGTAGTAGCCGCCGAGATTGACCCGGGTGAACTCCGTCAGGTCCATCCGGTAGTGGAACAGCGGCCACAGCATCCGGTTGGAGAAACCGGCGTAATAGTCGTCCAGGTCGCGCTCGCCGAGGTCGAGAAGACCGTAGGTGACGCCGTCGCTTTCGACGAGCTCCGGCGCCTCGGGCTCATCCTGCCCGGGCGGAAGCGTGCGGCCGCTCCAGCCGAACCAGATGCCACCGCGTTCCTTCATGGCGCCAGAGAGCGCGACTGCAAGCCCGCCGGCCGGCGGCGTGCCTGGCTCCGGCGCGGGAACGCGGTTCGAGACGACGATCAGGCGGCTCATGCGTCCATCCTTGCGTCGCTCACCTCGGGTTTGGTCCGGGACGCATCAAGGCGTCCGCCTGATTCTTCCATCATCATCATCGCCCGGCACGTTAACGCCTAGCCGCCATGGGTCGTTCCGGGACCCGCAGCCCTCTCATCCCGCCTCGCCCACCCGCTCAAGCCATTGATCTTCGGTGAGAACTTCAACGCCGAGATCGCGGGCCTTGGTGAGCTTCGAGCCCGCGCCCGGGCCCGCGACGACGATATCGGTCTTGCCCGAGACCGAGCCGGAGACTTTCGCGCCGAGTCGCTCGGCCATCGCCTTGGCTTCGTCGCGCGTCATGCGCTCCAGCGTCCCGGTGAACACCACGGTCAGGCCGGCCACGGGCGAATCGCTCGCCGCCTCCTCCATCGGCGCCGGCGTAACTTCGGCGAGGAGCGCGTCCAGCGGCGGATCGTTCTTCGGCTCCTGAAAGAACTCGATCACCGCATGCGCCACGACCGCGCCCACGCCTTCGATCGCTACCATCTCCTGCCAGGCCTCGTCGCCCTTGTCCTTCTTGACGGCGGGGTCCGGCGGCGTGGCGGTCTTGGCGGCCGCCCGAAGGGCGTCGAGCGTCCGGTAGTGCCGCATCAGCCGCTTGGCGTTGATCTCGCCGACATGGCGGATGCCGAGGCCATAGAGCAGGCGGTTGGGGGGCCGTGACCGGGCCTCGTCGATCGCGGCCAGCAGATTGTTGACGGAAGTCTCGCCCCAGCCGTCGCGGTTCTTCAGAGGCGTGAGCGGATCCTGTCGCTCCCGGAGCCGAAAGATGTGAGCGGGCTCGCGGACGAGTCCCCACTCGTAGAACGCCTCGATCTGCTTCTCGCCGAGCCCCTCGATGTCCATGGCGTTGCGCGACACGAAGTGGCGCAGGCGCTCGACCTGCTGCGCGCGGCAGATCAGGCCGCCGGTGCAGCGGCGCACCGCCTCGCCCTCCTCGCGCACCGCATGGCTGCCGCAGGCCGGGCAGACGGTGGGGAAGACGTATGGCTGCGCCCCTTCCGGACGCTTCTCCGCCACGACCGAGACGATCTGCGGGATGACGTCGCCGGCGCGCTGCACGACGACCGTATCGCCGACGCGGACGTTCTTGCGGGCGATCTCGTCCTCGTTGTGCAGCGTGGCGTTCGCCACCACCACGCCGCCGACCGTGACAGGCTTCAGCTTCGCGACGGGGGTGAGCGCGCCGGTGCGGCCGACCTGGATGTCGATCGCCTCCAGCACGGTCACCGCCTGCTCGGCCGGGAACTTGTGGGCGATCGCCCAGCGCGGGCTGCGCGAGACGAAGCCGAGGCGGCGCTGCAGGTCCAGCCGCTCGATCTTGTAGACGACGCCGTCGATGTCGTAGCCGAGCTCGGCGCGCACGGCCTCGATCGCGTGGTAATGCGCGAGCAGGTCTTCCGTGCTGGTGAAGACCTTCATCAGCGGGTTGGTCTGGAAACCCCAGCGGCCGAGATTGCCGACCATGCCGGTCTGCGTCGTGGCCGGCACAGCGCTCGCCTCGCCCCAGGCGTAGGCGAAGAACCGCAGCGGACGCTGCGCCGTCACGTTCGGGTCGAGCTGGCGCAGGCTGCCGGCCGCGGCGTTGCGCGGATTGGCGAAGATCGGCTTGCCGGCGGCGGCCTGCCGTTCGTTCAGCGCGCGGAAGTCGGCGTGGCTCATATAGACCTCGCCGCGCACCTCCAGCACCTCGGGGACGTCGTCGCCGACAAGACGCTCGGGCACGTCGGCGATGGTCCGCAGGTTGGCGGTGACGTCCTCGCCGACGGCGCCGTCTCCGCGCGTCGCGCCGCGGAGGAAACGGCCGCCCTCGTAGCGCAGGGAGGCGGACAGGCCGTCGATCTTCGGCTCCGCCGCGATCGCAAGCTCCTGATCGGGCCTCAGGTCGAGGAAGCGCCGGACGCGGGCGGCGAAATCCGCCACCTCCTCGTCCGAGAACGCGTTGGCCAGCGACAGCATCGGCACGGCGTGCCGCACCTTCGCGAAAGCCTCCGACGGCGCGGCGCCGACGCGCTGGCTCGGACTGTCGGGCGTCTTGAGCTCGGGGAACTCGGCTTCGAGCGCGTCGAGCCGCCGCCGCAGCTCGTCATAGGCGGCGTCCGAAATGGTCGGCGCGTCCTGCTGGTAATAGCGGCGGTCGTGCTCGGCGATCTCCGCGGCGAGCGCGGCATGTTCGCGGGCCGCGTCCGGGAGCGCCGGCGGCAGCTCGCCCCCAACCTGCTTCGCGCTCACGCCGCCCCCTCCAGC
>NZ_JBJKEX010000169.1:0-6381 GCF_045505405.1 Hansschlegelia beijingensis
GCGCATGTTCTGCCGCCTCAAAGACTTCCGACGCGTCGCAACCCGCTACGACCGTAACGCCACCAGCTTCCTCGCCGCCGTCCATATCGCCGCGATCGTCAGCTACTGGTTATGAGTCTCGGCCCTAGTGCGGGGCGGGCGACTTTGCTCGTCTACTTGATTACAAATCTACCTACCCAACGGACTTCGGCTGGCTACCGACTTCGCTAGCACACGGAGGTTGAGTATAAGAACCAACTTAATCGGCGATGAGATCGCCGGCACCGAGGTCATCCGCTAGCGCCTCGCTAAAGGTGCGCCGGCTTGAGCCTGTCACCCGCATCGAGGGTGGCCCATTCTTGACGTTGTCGCGGCAGCGCTCGCCGTGACCCCGCTGGGCGGCGGCGTTACGCGTATGTGACCGAGAGAAGGAAAAAGTGCCCGGCCTCCCCACCGCCGGTTGAAGGTGGAGAAGCTATTATCGCTGAGAGGCTCTCAACGTCTGCGATGAACACGGCGCCAAAGTTCCTCTCCGTCTGCAACCGAACGGCCCGAGCGAGCACCTTCTATTGGCGCCATCGTGAAGATCATCGTGGCCTCGTCGCGTTCGGCCGCGGCGGTCATGACGCTGATCCGAGCGGCCTCGGGCGTGACGCCGCGCTCGATAGCCACGGCGACGTCAAAATCGACGCCGTACTTGGCGGCCTGCAAGCCAATGGTACTCAGCGCCGCAGCGCGGGCGTGCTCGACTGACACGGCCGCCGTGATCTTCGACTGAAGCACCTGCCTCGCGACGGCGAGCCTCGCCGCTTCCACCGCCGCGCGCCCTGCCTCCCGCACCGCCGCCGGCTGCGCCGCCTCGCGCTTGTCGAGGTGCTGCACGAAGGCGCCGAACGTCGTGTCGATGGTGCCCATCTTGTCGGCCAGCCCCTTCTTGACCGCTTCGGCGCCTCTGAAGGTCTCGCTCTCCGTACCCCGTATCGCAGCAGCCGAGAGCTTGGGCCGCAGCTCGGCCACCAGCTCGACGAACATGCCATAGAGCGACGACACGTCAGCGCGGATCGCCTTCTCGGCCTCGCTCGATAGCGGAACGTGCGGGTTGCCGTTCACCTTCCGGGCGCCCTCATGAATGAAGGTCCACTTGAGGCCGGCCTTGGCGTCGGCGGCGGTGACGTCGAGGTGCGCCGCCAGGACGCCGATCGAACCCGCTTCGCCCGTCGTGGCGATCCAGATCTCATCGGCGGCGGACGCGAGCGCGTAACCAGCTGAGGCCGCGAGCTCGTTGACGTGCGCCCACACGGGCTTTCCGGCGGCCCTGGCCGCGGACCGAAGATGCCTCGCGAGGTCGAAGCATCCGCCGGCCTCGCCACCGGGCGTGTCAAACTCGAGAAGCACGCCGCGGACGTTTGGATCGGCGAGCATCTCGTCGAAGCCTTGCCGAATGAGCCCATAGCTCACGAGCCCGCACGCCGCGTCGAGCCAGGAGCCGCGCCGAACCGTCGTCCCCACGATAGGCAGAATGCCAATGCCGCCGTCCGCCAAGTAGCCACCGCTGGCATAGAGCCGCCGGCCCGGAAGAGCCGCCTCGCGCGAGGGACGGTCCAGGCTTCCAGCGCCGGGATCGAAGCCCTCGAGAAGACGCGGGCCGAGAGCAGCGAGCGCCGTATCGAGCCGCGCCCTGTGCATCATGAGCGGAGTATTGAAGAGCCGGCCCGCGACGTTGGTGAGATCAATTCGCATCCTTAACCCCCATCGGGAGCGGCTCGTTGGCCATCTCCGTCATGTGCTCCCGCATCGCGATCTCGAGCGCGGCGACGAGCCTGACCTCATCGACCTGAAGCTCCGCGGCGAGCGCCGGTCCGCGCCGAAGCGCGAAGTTGAGCAGCCCCGTTTTGATCTTCGTGTTCCAGTCGCGGATGAAGCGGGCCGTGGTGTCGCGCGAAATGAGTTCCCCTCGCTCGCGGGCGAGCGCGACCTCGGTTCGCTCTGTCTGCGCGTTGAGCAGCGCGATGCGGGCTTCGACCAGGCTTCCGCCTTTACCGCTCTTGCCGGCAGCCGGCGTTGAGGCCAGCTCGCGTCCCTTAATCGTTGAAGCGACCCACGCCGACGCTTCGTCGAAAGCCACTCGCCCGTCCGGCTCGACCGGCATGCCTTGGGCGACCCACTGAGACACGCGGGATTTGCTGACGTTGAGCAGCTTCGCGAACTTGCTCTTCGAGACGAGGTCGGAACTCATGGACCGGGCACTCGGGCGGTTGAGTGAAGTCTAGGATCAGACGCTAGCGGGAGCCTGCGCGGCCGCGTCCCCCGCATGGGGGGCGGCCGGGGGGAGGACCCGCGGTCATCCGGGGGCCGCCCCCTCGCCTGCGCCCTGAGCGGCCACCTGGCCGGCGCCGCCGCCGGCCGGCGGGATCTCATCGTCGAGGCGGCCGAGGGGAAACACGAAGCCGACGCGCTCGAGCTCGTCGACCAGGGCGACGCAGACGCGCGCGCTCAGGTTCTTTTCGGCGTCACTTTCCGCCACCCGCATCGTGCGGATGAGGCTTCCGAGTTCCTCGAGATGGTCGCGAGGCGTAGCCATGAGAGTTCTCCTTACGGTTGGGGCGCACGCCGATAGGCGCGTCGCCACATTGCGACTTTGTCGGGGTTGGCCGCGGCACGGACGGGCTCAGCGGCGCGCAGCGCCCGCCGCCACATGCGGCGAGCGCTATTGTCCTGCGGGTCCGCGCCCGTCGCGACGGCAGGGCTTGTCCGGCTCGCGGTGCGCCAAGCCTCGCGCTCATCCGCCGTGACAGGCGGGGCGCTGGCCGCGAGACGCGGCGCGTTATCGTCACGCCACATGCGGGGCCTCCACCTTGTTGAGGTCAACGGCGAGGACGATTTCGGGACGGGCGTCGGCGCGTCGCTCCGGCTGCAGGCCCGCGCTTTCCAGCGACCGCACGACCTCCTCCTCGGTGAGTTCGATGTCGCGGGTCTCACGCTCGACCTCGGCAAGTTTCGAGGCACGCACGGCTGCGCTGAGGCCGTTCTGTACGAACTGCTCGGCCTCGGCGAAGAGCCGCTCGACGGCGACTTCTCGGCCCATGAACAAGGCCAGGACGCCGAGGCCGGCACTCTGAAAAGCGCGGCCGAAGCCGTACGGCACAGGCGGCGCCACCGCGAAGCCGGTCGGACCGCCGATGACGCCCGCTGGATGAATGGGAAGAGCGACGCTCACGCCGTTGATAGGTGCGGCCTCGTTGGCGAGATTCGCGAGTCCGAGCTCCGACTTCGCCAGCGCCATCGAGCCGTCGACAATGCGTTCGATCCGCTCACGGAGTTCCTGAGCGTCGCACGGCGCAGCCTCGATCGAAGTGCGCCGCCGCCGGGCCTCGTCGAGGCGCGCACGGATAGCGACGAGATCGTCCATCTTCACGGACGCGGGCTTCTTCTTCGCGAGGATCACCGCTCAACTCCCAGAAATTCGCGGACGAGGAGCGGGCAGCGGTCGCCGAGGCGCTCGTGGGCGTACTCGGCGCAGGCCGAAGCGACCGCTTCGGTCGACCCGCCTTCGCGCTGGGCTTCCCGAAGATCCGCGTAAGCTTCGTCCCGCTCGCGGTTTGCGCGCTCGACGTCCCCGGCCGTTCGCTCCGTCATCGCTACGGGCGTGTTGTCCCAAGCCGGGCGCAGGCCGCGGTTCGCCGAGAACAACTCGAACTCACGCCGAACGACGCTTGCGGCGCGATGGGCGTTGTCGAAGCGTTTTTGAAGCCTGCGCCTCCGGTCCCGCACAATCTGCGCGCGCTCGACTAGGTCGCGCAGGCGCTTGAGATCAATGTTCGATGTGCTCACGTCTCTCGCTCCGTTCCGTTGAACGGATGATGTCGAGTCCCGTTGGCCAAAAATAGCCGTTTCTCGAATTATTTCTAAGATCGACTGACTACCGTTGCTCTAGAATGCGCCGGATTGATCTTTGACTTAGCTCGCGATCTGCGGCGAGCGCGTAGAAGAAGCTCCGCTCTGGCTCCACCTCTGGAGCGAGGCCGCGTTCGAAGTCTCGCCGGAACCTCGGGGCATAGGCGCTGATTCGCCAAGCGATGATGATCGACGCCGCATGCGCGCTCGGGATGTCCGCGAAGGACGTCGCCCATATGCGGCGGAGGAGGTCATCGCGCCGGGCCTTCGCGGCACGCCTGGACTCGCTCGGGCCGGGACGCCGGCGGGCGGACGGTGTCGGGGTGCCAGAACCCCGCATCATGGCTGAACCCGGCTGCAATCGGCTGGCAGCGGCAACTGTGGCGCTTCGGTAGGCCCTCGCCCGCTCGACGACGAACGTTGAGAAACCAAGCGTCGCCGACGTGTATCACCGTAGGACCTTTCGGGCGCATTTCTGATGCGGTCTTTATTACGAGGACCAGAGAAGCGCTCCTTCCCTTCTCTGGGATGCTCCCTTATCCATCCAAAGGCATTACAGGAGATACTGACAGAGGAGCCAACGCAACCGGCTGTTTTGCCAACGCTTTTCATATCATCAAACATGGTCGCGCAGGGCGCTGTAGGAGGATACGAGGCCACTCGGAGTTGACGCGAGGCCAATCCCAACGTAATGCTCGACCTGAGCGCCGCGCGGGCCACGTTTGATCTCGGACAGACCCGAAACTGAACTACGGAGGGCTCGCCCAAATCGCCTCCGGTCGATCTCCCGCTCATGGTTTGCCTTCGCCCAGCAGTTCCAGGAGTCGAAGAGCTCCCCCTTGCCCACTTCGCGCGTTGGCCCGACTTCGCAACAGCTTGCGACGAACGTCGCGACGGGAGAGGCGTCAGCGCGGACGCTGGCGACGAGCGCCGCACTGGCAGGTGGAAGCTGAAAACGCCCGCGCTTCATGAGCCGGTCGAAGCCCACCGCCGCCCACTCCACGATCGCTGGGATCTCGGCGGCTAGCTTTTCGCTTAGCTTCGGATCCTCCGCGCCCAGGAACGACTTTTCGAAGACGATCGGCAGCAGACGCGCCGCGATGGCGCCTGAGTCGTCTTGGATTTGCGGTATCTCGTTGGCCGCGAAGATCAGTTTCGCCGAGGGCGTGCCTTGCCAGTCTGGCCGGTTCTTCCGCGGGATGCTTCCGCCGTCCTCGCCGCTGAAGGTCAGCAGCCGTTCTGCAAGCGCGCCATGGTCGACCTGGCGCTTGAGCCGCATATCGGCGACGGCCGCCAGCCGCCGGCCGATCACGCCCTGAAGGCCGAAAGTCTCACCAATCGCAGCGGTGCCGAGTGTTACGGCGAGGTCCGGCCCAAGGATCTTCCCGAGCAGATTCAGGATGAGCGACTTGCCTGAGCGCGTGGGGCCGATAAGCACCGGAATCTTGTGCAGGCTGCGGTGCCCCGACAGCATGTAGCCGACGACTTCCTGAAGGAACGCTCTGGTGGCGTCGTCCTTCGGCCAGAGGCCCGAGAGGAAGCGGTTGAACTCGAGTTGCTCCCGCCCCGGTTCATAGGCCCAGTCTGCGACAGACGTCGCCATGAAGCGCCGGTCCGGTGCGTGGAGGCGTCGTCTTGCGAGGTCGTACAAGCCATTACGGCAAGCGATAAGGTTGCGGGGATCAGGGTCGGTTTCGCACCGCTCGAACCATTGGAACGGCTCGACCTCATCAGAGAGCCGCACGAACGCCCGCAATGCGTCGAGGATGAGTTCGACCTTGCGTGAGTCGCAGGCGAACGGCCTCCCATCCGAGATGTCCCGCGCGCTCTTCGTCTGAACCTGTGCATGCGTGAACGCTTGATAGATGGCGCCCTCGATGTCGCATTTCTTTGTTTGCTGCCAAACGGAGCCGGTCCACACCCACCATTGATCGCGCCAGAACGCGAGCCTGAGCGCCCCTTCGCTCGTCTCGAAATAATCACGCAGGAACAGGCGCGCCCATGGGATGGGCTGTTTCTCCGGAAGAGGCAGCCATCGACCTTTCGCATCGGTGAGGTGCGAGACGTCGACGCTAGCGCGAAAAGACTTGGCGCAAAGGTTTCCGAGGTCGCTGATTGGGCTCATCACCAAGGCGTCCCGTGGCGATGCGCGTGCTCCAGCGCTGCGGCTGTAGCTTCGACCATGCGAATGAGGCTCGGGCGCCCCGGGCCTGCGTGCTTGAGGCCGATCTGCCAGAGCAACCTTCGACGGTGAGCCTTTACCGCCCGGCGAGGCTCTGTCCCATCCAGGCGCTCCGCAAGGATCGCCTTGAACGCCTCCGTCCGGATGCCCCGCTGCAAAGCGCGGACAAAGCGTTCCTCAACATCTTGCGGCATGATCTTAGGGCCGAGACTCATAACCAGTAGCTGACGATCGCGGCGATATGGACGGCGGCGAGGAAGCTGGTGGCGTTACGGTCGTAGCGGGTTGCGACGCGTCGGAAGTCTTTGAGGCGGCAGAACATGCGC
>NZ_JBJKEX010000016.1:0-23298 GCF_045505405.1 Hansschlegelia beijingensis
ACCCCTACGCGCTGCGCTTCCTGCTTGGGCTTGTGGCGGTGGCGGCTTTCGCCTTCGCGGGCTCGGACCGCGGCGACCGGGTGCTGGCGGCGTTCGACTGGCGCAACCCCGCCGCCGATGTCACGCCGGTGCGTATCGACGCCTGGCTCGCGCCGCCCGGTTACACCGGACGTCCGCCGATCTTCCTGACCTCGCGCCAGGGCGCGCCGGCGGCGGCCGCGGCCACGGCGATCGAGACCATCCGGGCGCCGCAGAACTCTGTGGTCGTGGTGCGGGCCGCCGGGGGAACTGCGGACATCACGGCGACAGGCGGATTCGAGCCGGTGGAGGCCGACGGGAAGCAGCCCGAGGGCGTCACGGAGCGCCGATTCAGGCTGGCGGGGGAGGCCGAGCTCACGATCGTTGCGGCCGGAGCGCCCGACAGGGCCTGGCGGTTCGCGGCGATCCCGGACGCGCCGCCCTCGATCAGGCTCGATGGTCCGCCGGCGCCGAACGCACGCGGCACCGCCACGGTCGCTTACGAGGTCAGGGACGACTACGGCGTCGCGGCCGCCGAGGCCCGGTTTGAACTGAAACGCGCGCCTCCGCCGCAGCCGCGAGCGGCCGCGGAGGAAGCTCCTCCCGCGCCTGCGCCCCGGCCCCTCTATGAAGCTCCGAAGGTCGCGCTGGCGCTGCCGCGCGCCAAGGCGCGCGAGGGTCGAGCCGAGACTCCGCTCGACGTCATGGAGCACCCGTTCGCCGGCGCTGAGGCAACGATGACGCTCCACGCCCGTGACGAGGCCGGCCAGGAGGGGCGCAGCGAACCGCTGGAGGTCCGGCTGCCGGCGCGCAGCTTCAAGAAGCCGCTCGCGCGGGCGCTCGTCGAGCAGCGTCGGCTGCTGGCGTCTGACGCCAACGCAAAGCCGGAGGTCTTGCAGGCGCTGCGCGCGCTGATGATGTTCCCGGAGGAGTTCACCCCACAGGCGGGCGTCTATCTCGGCCTGACCACGGCTTACCGGCGGCTCGAGAACGCGCTCAGCGATGATGAGCTCCGCGGGGCGGCCGACTACCTCTGGGAGATCGCGCTTCGGATCGAGGACGGCGACCTGCCGGACGCGGAACGCGCGCTTCGCGCGGCCGAGGAGGCGCTGCGGAACGCGCTTGAGAACAACGCCTCCGAGCAGGAGATCCAGAAGCTCACGCAGGATCTACGGCAGGCGCTCGAGAAGTTCATGCAGGAGATGGCCCAGCAGGCGCGGCAGCAGCCGCAAAGCCCGCGGCGCGACGCCCAGCGGGGCGCGCAGGAGATCCGGCCGCAGGACCTCCGCAGCATGATCGACCGCATGGAGAAGCTCGCGCAGCAGGGCTCCCGCGACGCCGCCAAGCAGGCGCTCGCCGACCTGCGCAACATGCTCGACAACCTGCAGAACGGGCAGCAGCAGCCCGATCCGAACGCCCAGGCGCAGCAGGAGCGGCTGGACAAGCTGCAGGACATGATCCGCGAGCAGAGCAAGCTGCGCGACAAGACGTTCCAGCAGTACCGGCGGAACCAGCAGACCGAACGCAACCTGTGGGGCCAGCCGCAGCCGCGGCGGAAGGAGCAGACCCAGGATGGCGAGAAGGCGATGCGGGAGCTCGCCGAGCAGCAGCGGCGGCTCCGGCAGAAGCTCGAGCAGATGACCAAGGAGATGCAGCAGGGCCAGCAGGGCCGGCAGAAAGGCCAGCAACAGGGGCCGGGCAAGCAGCCGGGCGGGCCCGGTGAGCAACCCGGTTCGGAGGCTCTGGGGCAGGCCGGCGAGAGCATGGGTCAGGCGCAGGGGGCGCTCGGGCAGGGCGAGAGCGGCGAGGCGCTCGACCAGCAGCAGCAGGCTCTGGAGAACATGCGCAAGGGCGCGCAAGCCATGGCGCAGGCGATGGAAGGCGAAGGCCAGCAGCCAGGACAGAAGGGGCGGCAAGGCCAGCAGGGGGCGCAGAACGGCGAGGAGGGCAATGGCGACGACGATCCGCTCGGCCGGCCCTCCCGGCGGCGTGAAAGCGACGGCGCGACGACGCGGGTTCCGGGTGAGATCGACGCCCAGCGGGCGCGGCGCGTGCTGGACGAACTGCGCCGCCGGCTCGGCGACACCGATCGCTCGCGCGAGGAGCTGGACTACCTGGAGCGGCTGCTGGCGCCGTGAGCGCTACTCGCCGACCGCGACGCCCTCGCGCCGCGGATCGGCGGCGCCCGCCAGCCCATCGGGGCCGATCGCGACCGCCTGGAGCCCTGAGGTGAGATCGGTGAGGCGGATCTCGTAGCCGAGGTCCCGCAGCGGGGCCGCCATGGCTTCGGCCGCCGTCCCTCTTTCGAGCTCGAACGGGCCGTTGCGGTTCAGCATGTTTGGCAGCGCGATCGCGGCCGCGACGTCCATGCCCCAGTCGAGATGCGCGATCAGCGCCTTCACCACGAAGCCGATGATCTGGCTGCCTCCCGGCGAACCGATCGCGAGGGTGGGGCGGCCGTCCTTCAGCACGATCGTCGGCGCCATCGACGAGCGCGGCCGCTTCCCCGGCTCCACGCGGTTCAGGACGGGACGGCCGTCCCTTTCGGCGAGAAAAGAGAAGTCGGTCAGCTCGTTGTTGAGCAGGAAGCCCCGCGTCATCAGCCGTGAGCCGAAGCCGGCCTCGATGGTCGTCGTCATCGACACGACATTGCCGTCGGCGTCCACGATCGACAGATGGCTCGTGCCCGGGAACTCGATCGCCGCGTCCGGCGTGAAGTTTTCCGCGCGCGTGCCCTTGGGAGAGCCTGGCTCCACGGCGGGCAGGGCGCGCGAGCCGTCGAGAAGGCGGCTCCTCGCCGCGAGATAATCGCGCGCCAGCAAACCGGCTGTCGGTTGCGGCGCGAAGGCCGGGTCTGCGAGGTAACGGTCGCGATCCGCGAAGGCGAGCCGGGAGGCGTCGCCGATCAGCCGCCAAGCCTGAGGGCTGTCCGGCCCGAGCGCGGCGACGTCTGTGGGCTCGAGAAGGCCGAGGATCTCGGCGACCGCGACGCCCCCGGAGGAGGGCGGCCCCATGCCGCAGATCTGGTAGGCCCGATAGCCGCCGCAGACCGCCGGTCGTTCGATCGCGCGGAACCCTGCGAGGTCCGCGGCCGACAGCACTCCCGGGTTCTGCGCGCCGCGCACGGTCGCGACGATGTCGGCGGCGATCGGGCCCTCGTAGAAGGCGTCGGCGCCGAGGTCCCGAAGGGTCCTGAGGGTGTCGGCGTAAGCGGGGTTCTTCAGCCGCTGGCCGGCTTCCAGGGGGCGACCCTCCGGCAGGAAGTAGGCGCGCGCAGTGGGGTTCCGGGCCAGCCGCGGCGCGTCCGCCGCGATCTGGGCGGCGAGCCGCGGCGAAACCTCGAAGCCGTTATCCGCCAGCGCCACCGCCGGGCCAAACAGGCGCGCCCAGGGGAGCTTGCCGAAGCGGCGATGCGCCGCCTCCAGCAGGCGCGGGGCCCCTGGCGTCCCAACCGAACGGCCGCCGACCACTGCATCCATGAAGGCCAGCGGCTCCCCGCGCTCGTCCTGAAACAGCGACGCCGTCGCGGCCGCTGGGGCGGTCTCCCGACCGTCGAAGGTCGTCAGCTCCTTGCGCGCCGCATCCCACGCGACCAGGAAGGCGCCGCCGCCGAGGCCGGAAGATTGGGGCTCGACCAGGCCCAGCACAAGCTGCGCCGCGATCGCCGCGTCGACAGCGCTACCGCCTTCCCTCAGCATCTCGGCGGCGGCGGCCGCGGCATACGGATTGGCGACCGCCGCCATCCAGCGCTTGGCCTGAACGAGCGGCTTGGGCGTGAAGCCGGTCGCGATCTCCGGCGGGAGCCGGGCGGAGGTTTGAGGAGCCTCCTGGCCGACCGCGGCCTGGACCGACAGCGCGAGGACCAGTCCAAGAATGATCCGGCGGTGCATGGCGTCCTCCGTCCCGGTGTCGGCGATGTTGGCGCGGCGGCCGCTGACCGCAACGCCGCTCACTCGTTAACCCGATGTTAGGGTTAACGAAATATCACCACCTTGTTCGCCCGCGCGTCCGAGACGGGAGCCTGCTCATGCCGATCCGCACGTCATTCCTGATCCGCGGCCTTGGCGTCGTGGCCCTCGCGGCGGCGCTCGGCGGCTGTATGGCGGACCGGGATGTCACCGGCTCGATCATGAAGACCAGCGCCTCCCACGAGGTGACGCCCGAGCAGCGGGAAGCACGCTGGCGGAAGCTCGCGGCCTCCTATGGCGCGGCCTACCAGAAGAACCCTGCCGACGCGGCGACCGCCTATGGCTACGGGCTGGCGCTGCGGGCGCTCGGCCAGAAGGCGCAGGCCGTCGCGGTGCTGGAATCCGCCAGCATCAAGCATCCTCAGCAGAAGCAGATCCTCGCCGCCTATGGCCGCGCTCTCGCCGATGTGGGGCGGCTGGATGAGGCCCTCTCCGTGCTCGAGCGCGCCCACACGCCCGATAATCCGGACTGGCGCATCCTGAACGCCCAGGGCGCGATCCTCGACCAACTTGGCCGCAGCGGCGACGCCAGGGGCTATTACGCGGCGGCGCTCAAAATCGCTCCCGGAGAACCCTCCATCCTGTCCAATCTTGGCCTGTCCTATGCGCTGACGAAGGATCTGGCCAAGGCCGAGACGACGCTGCAACAGGCCGCCTCGAGCCCCAAGGCGGATGCCGCCGTGCGGGCGAACCTCGCGCTGGTGCTGAGCCTCAAGCGCGTCGATCCGGCGCTGGCCGGGAAGGCCGCCAGGGCGGCGAAGCCCAAGCCCGCCGCCTGACGAGCCTCAGCTCGCGCCGAAGGTCGAGGCGCCCCCATGGGCGGCCGACCACTGGGCGGGCTCATTCAGGAAGGCCTCGACCTCGGCCAGCTTGCCCGAGTCGATCCGGCCGTCCTCCTTCGCCACCGCCAGCACGTCCCAGAAGGTCGCGAGTTCGTGGAACTTGACCCCGATCCGCTCCATCGTGGCGCGGCTTTCGGGGAAGATGCCGTAGTGGAAGACCACGAAGGCGTGCTCCACGATCTGCCCGGCCTCGCGCAGGGCCTCGCAGAACGCGACCTTCGAGCGGCCGTCCGTCGCGAGATCCTCGATCAGCAGCGTGCGGGCGCCCTCGGTGACCGCGCCCTCGATCCTGGCGTTGCGGCCGAAACCCTTCGGCTTCTTCCGCACATAGAGCATCGGCAGCATCAGCCGCTCCGCGATCCACGCCGCGAACGGAATGCCCGCCGTCTCGCCGCCCGCGACCGCGTCGAGGCTCTCATAGCCGACCTCGCGCAGGATGGTGGCGGCGGCGTCGTCCATCAGCTGGCGGCGCAGGCGGGGGTAGGAGATCAGCTTGCGGCAGTCGGTGTAGACGGGGCTCGCCCAGCCCGACGTGAAGATGAAGGGCTCCTCGGGCCGCACGTGAATGGCGCCCACCTCGAGCATCATGCGGGCGACGCGGCGGCCGATGTCGTCACGGGAAGGAAGCGAAGGCTCGTTCATGCGGCCGATCCGATAAAAATTCTCGTTCACGCGGCGTCTTTCTGCTTCTTTTCGACGAGCACGGACTCGAAACCCTCGAACTGGGGATGGCCGGCATACATCGGCTTGTTGTCGCCTGCGTTCCGGTGCGCCGCCCGGAACGCCTCGGACCGCGTCCACGCCTCGAAGTCCGCGCGCGAGCGCCAGATCGTGTGGCTCGCATAAAGCACGGTGTCCTCGGCCTCAGGGCCCTTCAGAAGCGCGAACTCGACGAAGCCCGGCACCTCCTCGAGATGCCGGTCGCGGTCGCGCCACACGGCCTCGAAAGCCTCGGCGTCCTTGGCGAACACCTTGAAGCGGTTCATGGCGACGAACATGGAGGCTCTCCAGAGACGTAGCGGATCGCGCCACCTCTAGCGCGCCGGGAGCCGGCCCGCAAAGACTCCGGCCGTCCGGCGAGCCTCACCGCCAGACGTAGGCGAACTTCTCGAGGGTGATGTCGCCGAAGTGCTCGACGCCGCGCGCGGCGAGTTTGCCGCCGAGCCTGGCGTAGAACCCGCAGGCGGGCTCGTTGCCGGCCAGCGACCATGCCGATGCGCCGGACAGCCCCCGCGCCGCCAGCTCGCTGCGCGCGGCCGAGAACAGCCGTCGCCCGAGGCCGAGCCCCTGATACTCCGGTTTCAGATAGAGCTCGTAGATCTCTCCGCCGACTGCGAGCGACGAGGCGCGGTTGCGGCCGGAGCTCGCATATCCGACGGTTTCGCCGGCGAAGATCAGCAGACTGACGCGGCTGCCGCGGCGGATGGCGCCCGCCCACCATGAGGGACCGCGCCGCTCGATCATTCGCTCCAACTCGCGGCCGGGGATCAGGCCGCGATACGCGTTGCGCCAAGCCGAGTCATGAACGCCGGCGATCGAAGCGGCGTCTTCCGTATGCGCAGGCCTGATCTCGATGGCGACTGTGCTCACCCGATGAGAGTAAGCCGCGGTTTCGCATCCGGACAAGCACGGAAACGCGCCGCTCGGCGCTTCTCGCCCGAAAGTGTGGACGCCATCGTCGAAAGAGCTGAATAGGGACGGGATTCCATCAGGAAAGCTGTGTCCCCCGATGTGGCGCGCGACCGTCCTCACCCTCTATCCCGAGATGTTTCCCGGTCCTCTGGGGCATGCCCTCGCGGGCCGGGCGCTCGGCCGCCTCTGGCGGCTGGAGGCGCGCGACATCCGGGCGCACGCGCTCGACCGCCACGGGTCGGTGGATGACACACCGGCGGGCGGCGGTCCGGGCATGGTCATGCGGGCGGACGTGGTCGCGGCCGCGATCGACGCCGCCGAGCAGGAAACTGGCCCGCAGCCCAAAATCCTCCTGACGCCGCGCGGCAGGCCGCTCGATCAGGCGCGGGTCCGAGAACTCGCCGGCGGCGCGGGCGTGACGCTCGTCTGCGGTCGGTTCGAAGGCGTCGACCAGCGGGTGATCGACGCGCGCGGGCTCGAAGAGGTCGCGGTCGGGGACGTGGTGCTGTCGGGCGGCGAGGTGGCGGCCTTGCTGCTGCTCGACGCCTGCGTGCGGTTGCTCCCGGGCGTGATGGGCCACGCCGAGTCGGGTGATGAGGAGAGTTTCGAGGCCGGGCTGCTGGAGCACCCGCAATACACCCGGCCGCGCGAGTTCGAAGGCCGGTCGATCCCGCAGGACCTTCTGGGAGGCGACCACGCAGCGGTGCGCCGGTGGCGGAGAGCGGCTGCGTTGCGCGATACGCGGCTGCGGCGGCCCGACCTCTGGGCGAAATATGTCGCCGAGACCGTCGACAAACCCGCTCAAACCGAGTAATAGCCGCGCCACATCACGAGATCCTCAAAACTCTCGTGCGCCCCGCCATGCGGGTGACGCGGAGACAACGCCATGAACATTATCGAACAGCTCGATCGCGAGCAGATGCAGGCTGTCGCGGAGAAGCGGCAGATTCCGGAGTTCGCGCCCGGAGACACCGTCACGGTCAACGTGAAGGTCAAGGAAGGCGAGCGCGTTCGCGTGCAGGCCTATGAGGGCGTGGTGATCGCGCGCTCGGGCGGCGGCCTGAACGAGAGCTTCACGGTTCGGAAGATCTCCTATGGCGAAGGCGTCGAGCGCGTCTTCCCGCTTTATTCGCCGCTGATCGACAGCGTGAAGGTGGTGCGTCGCGGCAAGGTCCGTCGCGCCAAGCTCTATTATCTGCGCGAGCGTCGCGGCAAGTCCGCGCGCATCGTGGAGAAGCAGGACCGCAGCCAGAAGGCTGTGGCCGCAAAGAACAAGGGCGCGGCAGCCGCCGCGAAGTGATCCGCGGCCTTCGGGCCAGAGACGCCAAAAGGGCGCGGCTAGGCCGCGCCCTTTTTGCTTTTGCGGAGGCCGGCTAGCTCTGCTGCGGCGCCAGGCCGGAGCTTCGGCCCGCGATCAGCCAGTGGACGAAGCCCGCGACCACGCCGCAGGCGATGATGTCAGGCGCGGTGAAGATCGGGCCGTCGAAACCGCCCGGGCTCAGGGCCCATGGCAGCGTGGCGGTCACCGCCCCCGCGACCACATGGTAGGCCCAGGAGCGGATCGAGAACATTTCGGCGATCAGCACCGCGACGATCGCAGGCGCCGCCATCAGCGGGGCGAGCAGGAAAAGCGCGGTCGCCGCGTTCACCGACATGTCGTAGCCGAGCAGGACGATCTCGTCCGGCAGCTCGATCATGGGCGTGATGGCCCTGGTCGTCAGGATCGCGAGCGTCGCGAATCCGGCCAGAACGGCGCAGGCGAAGCCGAGAGGCGCGAGCAGGAGGCGGGCTGCGAGACGTGCGAGCATGAACTCAGAACGTCCGCCGCCCTGCTCCGTTGCGCCGGAGCGGTCGATCACTCGGCCGCGAGCGCGAGACGCTCTTTCGCTCTCATCCGCTGCGTCTCGGATTTCAGCTGGCCGCAGGCGGCCGAAATGTCCCGGCCACGAGGCGTGCGCACAGGGCTGGCGTAGCCGGCGCGGAACACGATCTCCGAGAATTTCTCGATCGTCTCCCAGTCCGAGCACTCGTAAGGGCTCGCCGGCCAGGGGTTGAACGGGATCAGATTGATCTTCGCGGGAATTCCCTTGAGCAGCCGCACCAGCTCCCGCGCCTCGGCGGGACTGTCGTTGACGCCCTTCAGCATGACGTATTCGAACGTGATGCGGCGCGCGTTCGACGCGCCCGGGTAGGTGCGGCAGGCCTCGAGCAACTCAGCGATCGGATATTTGCGGTTGATCGGCACCAGCACGTCGCGCAGTTCGTCCCGAACCGCGTGCAGCGAGATCGCCAGCTGCGCGCCGGTCTCCTCGCCGAGCCGGCGCATCTCGGGGACGACGCCCGAGGTCGAGACGGTGATCTTCCGGCGCCCGACCCCGAGCCCCTCGCCGTCCGCCATCACCTCGACGGCGTCGCGCACGGCGTCGAGATTGTAGAGCGGCTCGCCCATTCCCATGAACACGATGTTGGTGACGAAACGGCCGCCGTCTCCAGGCACGACTGCGCCTTCAGGCGCGGCGCGGCCGGACCAATCTCCGAGGCGATCGCGCGCCAGAACCAGCTGGCCGACGATCTCGGCCGCGGTGAGGTTTCGGACCAGCGTCTGCGTTCCGGTATGGCAGAAGCTGCAGGTCAGGGTGCAGCCGACCTGGCTCGAGACGCAGAGCGTGCCGCGGCCCTCTTCGGGGATGTAGACGGTCTCGATCTCGGCGGGGCGGGAGCGTGGCCCCTGCGCCGGCAGCCGAAGCAGCCACTTCCGCGTCCCGTCCACCGAGATCTGCTCGGAGACGATCTCGGGTCGGGCCAGCGTGAAGCGCTCGGCGAGCGCCCCTCGCAGGTCCTTCGAGACGTTCGTCATGGCGTCGAAAGAGGCCGCGCCGCGGTTGTGCAGCCAATGGTTCAGCTGGGCCGCCCGCATCTTCAGCTGACGTTCCGGCACGCCTGCTTCGGACAGGGCCTCAGCCAGCCGCGCGCGCGTCAGCCCGACGACCGACGGCTTTGCGGGGGCGGGCGCCAGAGGCGGCGGCGCGGGTGCGCGTGAGGGAAGCTCGATCGTGGTCATCGGCTGCGGGAGCGTTCGCTTGGGCTTTGGAGTCCGCGGTGTCTAGCACGAAGCGGCCTGTAAATCGACCGCGCGCTCAGGATGCGGCCGGCGTGAAGGCCCGGAGAAACGTCTCCACCGCGGAATCGACCACATAGGCGATCCGCTCCTGCGGCGGCGGCGCCTCGCCGCCGACCAGAACCGGCATCGTCACCGCCGTATGGCACATCGTCAGGAACTGCCAGGCGGCCAGATCCGGGTCCCGGCAGTCGAGTTCGCCCTGCGCGACCTTGGCCTCGACCCACTTGGAAAGGCGCCTCACGCCGGCCCGCGGGCCCGCCTCGACGAACAGCCGGCCGATCTCGGGCTTCCGATCGGCGGAACCGATCACCATCCGGATGGTCGCGACGTGCCTCGGCTCGATCATCGCGGCCACGAAGCTGAGGCCGAGGCGGGTCAACACATCGCGCAGGTCATGATTGTCGACGTCGAGCTCGAAAAGGCGCTCGGCCGTGAGGGCGCACTGGCTCTTCACAAGTGCCGCGAACAGCTCTTCCTTGCTCTCGAAATAGACGTAGAGGGTGCCCTTGGACACGCCCGCGGCCCGCGCGATTTCGCCCATGCTGGCCGCGTCGAACCCCTGCGCGAGGAAGACTTGCCGGGCGCCGTCGACGATCTGCCGCCGCTTGGCGCTGTCGAGCGCGGCGTGCAGCGAAGTTTCCGCTGGGGTGGGCTGCATGGTCCTGTCGGTTTTCGATCCTGCCGCGGCCGACCCGGAAGGGGAGCTGGCCCCGGACCCTCGCCTAGCCCGAGGGGTTGCGCAATCGCCGAAATGGGCAGGCATGGCGGCTACATCTCGATAGTGCGGCTCTATTGACCGAACCGTTCGGTCATAAGTAGGCATCGCGCCGCGCGGTGTCGACGGACTTTCCATCAGGCGCCTGCTCTGCGTTTTCAGCGGGCTTGGCGCCGATTGTTTACCTTGTTCGACAAAGCATCGGCCTTGGCGTGAAGCGAGGTCGAGATCGTGACGGACATAGTGCGAGGCGTTGCAGTCGTGATCGCCGCTCTGGCGATGAGCGGCGGCGTACAAGCGGCGCAGGATGACGACATCGGGCGCCTGGTCGTCGGCCAGGCGCAACTGGCCGAGCCCGAGACCACCGGCTCCGTGGACGGAGATCAATCGCCGTCGGCGACGCCGCTTGCGCCGCCCCCGATCTCCGTCGCTCCTGCGCCCATCGGGCACTCGGCTGCGCGCGAGGCCTCCGACGCCTATCCGGTCGACCTTCTGATTTCCCTCGCCAACGAGGCCGTCTTCACGCCGGACCCCTACCCCAAGGGCCGGCGGTCCGATCCGCGCATGATCAAGCTGCAGGTTCTGCTGGACCGCAACAACGCGTCGCCGGGCGTGATCGACGGACTGTTCGGCGACAACGTCGTGAAGGCCGTCATGGCGTTCGAGGAGATGGTCGGCCACAAGGTCGACGGGCAGCTCGACGCCGAGCTTTGGGCGGCGCTCGAAAAGACCTCGGCCGAGCCGGTGCTCGTCGCTTACACCATCACGCCCGAGGACGTGGCTGGCCCGTTCATTGCCGAGTTGCCGCAGGACTACGCGCTTCAGGCCGAGCTGCCGGGCCTGTCCTACAGGGATGCGGCGGAGATGCTGGCCGAGCGCTTCCACATGGACGAGGCTTTTCTGCGCCGCCTCAACCCGGAGGTCAGCTTCACTGAGGCGGGCGCCGAGATCGTGGTGGCCAACGTCGGAAAACCGCTGAAAGCCAAGGTGGCGAACATCGTCGCCGACAAGGGCCGCAAGCAGCTGCGAGGCTATGACGCCGCTGGCCGGCTCGTGGTCGCCTATCCGGCCACGATCGGCAGCTCCGATCTGCCGTCGCCGAGCGGCGTTCACGCGGTCAAGGCGATCGCCGTCAACCCGGATTACTGGTACCGGCCAAAGGTCAATTTCGTTCAGGGCTCCAACACCAAGGCGCTTCGCCTGCCGCCGGGGCCAAACGGCCCGGTCGGGGCGACCTGGATCGGTCTGGACAAGCCGACCTATGGACTCCATGGCACGCCGGAGCCGTCGAAGATCGACAAGACCAACAGCCACGGCTGCGTCCGGCTGACCAACTGGGACGCGCGCGAACTCGCCGGGCTGGTCCAGCCAGGCGTGCCGGTCGACTTCCAGGATCCGGAAGGCGCCTCGGCGCCTGTGCTGGCCGAACAGCCCCCCGTTCAGGCGCTCGAGCCTGCCCCGCTCTCCGCGGAGACGGCCGAGCCCGAATATTCTCCGGAGCCGCTCCGCCTCCCCGTGCTGCGGGACCGTCGCGCGGAAATCCGGTAGTTCAGGAGCCGACCGTCTCGGCCACGGTCGTCGCCAGCCGGCCGGCCTCGCTGACCGGAGCCGAACAGCGGGAGCCGGCGCACACGAAGGCGGCGGAGCCGTTCAGGCGCGCCGCGCGCACCGGATGACGCTCCGGAAGGACGGCGGTCGTGGCGGCGCGCCGCACCACCCGCTCGGTCCACGGAAGCGCCAGCGCTTCCTGATGAAGCGCTTCGGCGGCCTCGTCGTCGCCGACCACCACGATCGACGCCAGCCGCATCCGCATGTCGAGAGCGTTCAGCAGCCCGGCATGCCCGATCGGGTTCTGCGCCATCCTGCCCATCAGGGCGGCGAGTTCGCCGTCGAGCCGGGCGAGCCGTTCATCGTCCGCGTCAAACGCCGCGAGCCGGAGCGCCGCGTTCAGCAGCAGCGCCGTGCCGCTTGGAAGCGCCTCGTCGACGATCGCTTCGGGGCGCACCACGAGCTGCGGCGCGTCGTCGGCGTCCATGGCGAAACCCGGACCATGCGGATTGCGGTGCCTGTCCCAGGCCGCGTCTATCCACCGGGCGGCGAGGTCGCGATACGCTTGCTCCCCTGTGGCGCCAGCGAGCGCCATCCCGGCCAGCGCCATCGCGCCATGGTCGGTCGCGAAGCCTGGATAGACGAGACGGCCCTGCCGCCAGGCGTGTCCAAGGCGATCCGCGCGAGCCATCCGGGCGACCACGGCGTCAAAGGCGGCGCGGGCCAGCGCGAGGGCGTGGGGCCGTCGAAGGGCCGAGGCCGTCTCCGCGAGCGCTGCGATCATCAGGCCGTTCCAGTCGGCGAGGATCTTGTCGTCGCGGCCGGGTCGGATTCGCCGCTCGCGATACGCCAGCATCCGGTCTTTGATGCGTCGCAGCCGCGCCTCGTCGACCGGAGCTCCTCCGTTCTCGTGGAGGCGGTTCGGGATCGAACCGCCTTCCCAGTTGCCGGATTGCGAGATCTCCAGGATCTCGGCCGCGAACGCCGCGTCGGGGGGATCGAGAGCCTGCGCGAGTTCTTCAGCACGCCAGACGTAGAACTTGCCCTCGACGCCCTCGCTGTCGGCGTCGAGGCTCGACGCGAAGGCGTCCTCGACGCGCATCTCGCGCGCCGCCCAGTCGATGATCCCGTGGGCGGCGCCTAGCATCCACGCATCGGTGGCGGCGCTCCCGACATCTGCGAGCAGCGGTAGGAGCTGGGCGTTGTCGTAGAGCATCTTCTCGAAATGCGGGACCAGCCAGCGCTCGTCCACCGAGTAGCGCGCGAAGCCGCCGCCGACCTGGTCGTGAATGCCGCCCTTGGCCATCTGGCGGAGCGTGAGCGCGACGGGAGCGGCGAGCTCAGGCTGGCCGGCGCGTCTCGACGCGCGCAGCAGCAGCTCGAGCACGCCCGGCTGGGGGAACTTCGGCGCGCCCTGAAAACCGCCGTTGTGCGGGTCAAAAACGCCCGCGATCCGCCGGGCGAGATCGTCCAGCTCCGCCGCCCCGAAGGCGACGCCGGCGGGGACCGCCTTCGGCTTCAGGCTCTCCGCGATCGCGGTCCGGTTCTGCGCGATCGTCTCGGGCTCTCTGGCGAAGACCTCGGCGACCGTCCGCACGACATCGGGAAAGCCGGGGCGGCCATACTGCGCCGTCTTGGGGAAATAGGTCCCGCCCCAGAACGGCTCGCCATCCGGCGTCAGGAACATGGTCAGGGGCCAGCCGCCCTGCTGTCCGAGCGCATGAAGCGCCGCCATGTAGATCTGGTCGACGTCCGGTCGCTCCTCCCGGTCGACCTTGATCGAGACGACATGCTCGTTCATCACGGCCGCAACAGCTTCGTCCTCGAAGCTTTCATGCGCCATCACATGGCACCAGTGGCACGCCGCGTAGCCGATCGACAGAAGAACGGGCCGGTTGAGCCGCTTCGCTTCCGCAAAGGCTTCAGGTGACCACTCCCACCAGTCCACCGGGTTCTCTGCGTGCTGGAGCAGATAGGGACTTGCCGAGCGGGCGAGGCGGTTTGGCATGACGGACACGACGCTCTTCCGTGATCGGGACGAGGCTTCACCTAGAGCGGATGAGCCGCGCGACACGATCGTGGCGCTCTCGACGGCCGCCGGCCGCGCGGCGGTGGCGGTGGTCCGCCTGTCGGGGCCGCAGGCGGGGCCGGCGCTGGAAGCGATCGCGGGAAGCCGCCCGGCGGCTCGACGGGCTTCCTACCGGACCTTTCGGAGGCCGGGCGGCGGGGAGGTGATCGACACGGGATTGGCGCTCTGGCTCCCCGGACCCGCGAGCGCCACCGGAGAAGACGTCGCGGAACTGCACATCCATGGTGGGCGGGCCGTGGTGGCCGCCACCCTCGAAGCGGCGCTCAGCGTGCCGGGGGTGCGGATGGCGGAGCCTGGAGAGTTCACCCGGCGCGCCTTTCTCGCCGGGCGGATGGACCTCGCGGAGGTCGAGGGCCTGGCCGACCTCATCGAGGCTGAGACCGAAGCGCAGCGCCGGCAGGCGTTGCGGCAGAGCTCCGGCGAACTCTCCGCACGAGTGGAAGCCTGGCGCGAGCGCCTGATCGGCGCGATGGCGCTGCTGGAGGCCGCGATCGACTTCTCCGACGAGGACGATGTCCCGGCCGGATTGCGGGAGCGGGCCCAGGAGGAGATCGAGCGGCTCGCCCAGGATCTTTCGGCGGCGCTCGCCGACACCCGGGCGGAAAGGTTACGCGACGGCTTTCGAGTGGCGCTCGTCGGACCGCCGAACGCCGGCAAGTCTTCCCTGCTCAACCTGCTCGCCCGGCGCGAGGCGGCGATCGTGGCGGACGCGCCCGGCACGACCCGGGACGTCATCGAGACGCATCTCGATCTCGGGGGCGTGCCGGTGATCGTGGCCGACACGGCCGGCCTTCGCGAAAGCTCGGATGCGGCTGAGCAGGAGGGCGTGCGGCGCTCCACGCTCCAGGCCCGCACGGCGGATCTCGTGATCTGGCTGGAGGACGCCGCAAACCCGACCGAGCCCTCCGTCGAGGCTTCGGGCGAGCTGTGGCGGGTGGCGAACAAGGCGGACCTAGCGGGGGCCATCAAGGGCGGCGCCGACCATCTGATATCGGTGCGCTCCGGCGGCGGCGTCGAGGAATTGATCGCCGCGCTGACCGAAGCCGCCCGAGCCGGCACTTCGGGCGAGGCGCTCGGGCTGACGCGGGCCCGGCACCGGGACGCCTTGGGCGCGGCCGTCGCCGCTCTCCGCGAGTGCCTTGATCGCCCGCTTCCGGAAGAACTGGCCGCCGAATTGCTCCGGCGGGCCGCGGGGGAGCTCGGCCGGATCACTGGCAAGGTCGGCGTTGAGGACGTGCTCGACCGGGTGTTCGCGAGCTTCTGCATCGGGAAGTGAGCCGCCGTTTCACGTGAAACATTGCCGTCCCGGGCCGGAGAACCTAAAGCAGCGCCTATGACCGAGATCGCTCCTGTTGAATTGGCGGCGCGCTACGACGTGGTCGTCGTGGGCGGCGGCCACGCCGGCTGCGAGGCCGCCGCAGCGGCGGCGCGCATGGGCGCGTCGACAGCTCTCGTGACCCATCGCGCCGCCACCGTCGGCGCCATGTCGTGCAATCCGGCCATCGGGGGGCTCGGCAAGGGGCATCTCGTCCGCGAGGTCGATGCGCTCGACGGCCTGATGGGCCGTTGCGCCGATGAGGGCGGCATCCAGTTCCGCGTCCTGAACCGCAGCAAGGGGGCGGCGGTGCGTGGGCCACGCGCCCAGCAGGATCGTTCGCTCTACGCCGCGGGGGTGCGCCGCGCGCTCGCTGAGCAATCCGGCCTCGACCTTGTCGAGGGCGAAGTTGACGATCTCTGCGTCCGCGACGGCCGCGTCGAGGGCGTCGCCCTCAAGGACGGTCGTCATATCGCAGCAGGCGCAGTCGTCCTCACCACGGGAACGTTTCTGCGTGGACTGATCCACATCGGCGAAACCACGATGTCCGGCGGTCGAGCCGGAGAGGCGCCGGCGCTCGGCCTGTCGGACCGCCTGCTGGCGCTCGGCCTGCGGCTGGGTCGGCTGAAGACCGGCACGCCCCCCCGGCTCGACGGCCGAACCATCGACTTCGGCGCGTTGGAGGCGCAGCCGGGCGACAGCCCGCCGGAGCCGTTCTCGACCCTGACGGCTGCGATCGACCGGCCCCAGGTCGCGTGTCACGTCACGCGCACGACGGCCGAGACCCACGCGCTCATCCGTGCCGATCTCGGTCGCTCGCCGCTCTATTCCGGGCGCATCGAGAGCCGCGGACCGCGATACTGCCCGTCGATCGAGGACAAGGTCGTCCGCTTTGCGGACCGCGAGAGCCATCAGGTTTTCCTGGAGCCCGAGGGGCTCGACGACCCGACGATCTATCCGAACGGTATCTCGACCTCGTTGCCCGAAGCGACGCAGCTGGCGCTTGTCCGGACCATGCCGGGCCTGAGCCGTGCGGAGATCCTCCGGCCCGGCTATGCGATCGAGTATGATTATGTGGATCCGCGGGAGCTGGACCCGACGCTCGAGCTCAAGCGGCTTCGCGGCTTGTTCCTCGCGGGCCAGATCAATGGAACGACCGGTTACGAGGAGGCGGCCGCTCAGGGGCTGCTCGCCGGACTGAACGCGGCCCAACGGGCGGGCGACGGGGACGGGATCGTTCTGGGCAGGTCCGAGGCCTATCTCGGCGTGATGGTGGACGATCTGGTGACGCTCGGAGTGACCGAGCCATACCGGATGTTCACGTCGCGCGCCGAGTATCGGCTGTCGCTGCGGGCCGACAACGCCGATCTCCGGTTGACGCCCAAGGGAATGGCGTTGGGCTGCGTCGGCGCCGAGCGGGCCCGGGCATTCACGACCAGGGCCGAGAAGCTCGCTGCCGCGGAGGCGCTCGCGCGCTCGCTCAGCCTGACACCCAATGAGGCCCAGCGCGCCGGCGTCGCCGTGAACCAGGATGGCCGCCGCCGGACGGCCTACGATCTGCTCTCGCTGCCGGGCTTCGACGCAGCGGACCTGCGCCGCCTGTGGCCGGCCTTTGGAAGCGTCGATGGCGCCACGCTCGCCCAGCTCGAGATTGAAGCCGGTTACGCCGTTTATCTCGACCGGCAGGAGGCCGACATCCGGCGGCGCGCGGCCGAGGAGGAGGCCGCGCTTCCGGCGGACATCGACTACCGGAGCATCCCGGGCCTGTCGGCCGAGCTTAGCGAGAAACTCGCGGCCGTCGCGCCGCGCACCCTTGGGCAGGCCGGGCGGATTGAGGGTATGACCCCGGCTGCTCTCGCGCTCGTGGCGTCGCGCCTCCGCCGGGAGCGTCGGGCCGTTGGATAGAACCGAAGACCTCGCAGCCGCCAAGCGGCTGGTCGATGTTCCACGTGAAACATGGGGCCGGCTGGAGAGCCTTGTGGCAGCGCTCGACCGCTGGCAGGCCAAGACCAATCTGGTCTCGCCGGCGACGCTTCCGGTGATCTGGACCCGCCACGTCGCAGACAGTCTGCAACTGCTCCGTCTCGCACCGTCAGCCCCACGCACATGGCTCGACATGGGCTCGGGCGGCGGGTTCCCCGGACTGGTGGTGGCAGCCACGCTCGGGTCTGAGAGCGAGGTCCATCTCGTCGAGAGCAATCTGAAGAAGGCGGCCTTCCTGCGCGAGGTCGCCCGGACGCTTTCAGCGGGCACCGTGATCCACGCCCAGCGGGCGGAGGACGTGCTTGGCCGAACGGTGGCTTCGGCCGATGTCGTGAGCGCGCGCGCGCTCGCGCCGCTCGTCCAGTTGCTGGGCCTCGCCGCGCCGCTGTTGAAAACAGGGGCGCTTGGCCTGTTCCCCAAGGGGAAGGAGGCCGAAGCCGAATTGACCCAGGCGCAGGAATCCTGGAGATTCAAAGCCTCGCTCCATCCGAGCCTCACGGACCCCGCAGCCTGCATCGTGCGGATCGACGGGTTCGAAGGGCCTAGATAGAGGCTTGGCGCACAACCTCGCGCCGGAGTCGTCGCTCATGCTCTCCAGCAATTTTCCTCCGGGCGCGCCACGCGTGCTCACGCTCGCCAACCAGAAGGGCGGCGTCGGGAAGACCACGACGGCGATCAATCTGGGCACGGCGCTCGCGGCGATCGGCGAGACCGTGCTGATCGTCGATCTCGATCCGCAGGGCAACGCCTCGACGGGGCTCGGCATCGACCGCAAGGTTCGCAAACTCTCGACCTACGACGTGCTGGTCGGCGACGCGGGCCTGCGGGAGGCGATACACGACACCGCGGTGCCCCGCCTGCATGTCGCGCCGTCGACCATGGACCTGCTTGGCGTCGAGCTGGAGATCGCTTCCGCCAAGGATCGCGCCTTCCGGCTGCGGGACGCTATCGCGGCGCTGCACGCATCCGAAGGCGAGCCGCGCTTCACCTATGTGCTGGTCGATTGCCCGCCTTCGCTCAACCTTCTGACGATCAACGCCATGGCGGCCGCGAATGCGATCGTGGTTCCGCTGCAGTGCGAGTTCTTCGCCCTGGAGGGACTGAGCCAGCTCCTTCGGACCGTCGAGCAGGTGCGCGGCTCGCTCAATCCGAAGCTCGCCATCCATGGCGTGGTGCTGACGATGTTCGACCCCCGCAACAACCTGTCCAGCCAGGTGGTGGAGGACGTTCGCCGCTTCATGGGCGACAAGGTCTACGAGACCATGATCCCCCGCAACGTTCGGGTCTCCGAGGCACCGTCCTACGGCAAGCCGGTGCTGCTCTACGACTTCAAGTGCATGGGTTCGCAGGCCTATCTGAAGCTCGCCTCGGAGGTCATCCAGCGCGAGCGCATTCTGCGGGCGGCCTGAGGAGAGGGCGATGGCGGAGACCAAGATGGAAGAGCCTCAGCGCTCGCGGCTGGGCCGGGGCCTCGCGGCCCTGATCGGGGACGTCGGCGACGAGTCCGCCGTGATGGAGCGGTCTCGCCCCCAGCGCCGCGCGCCGATCGCACAGCTCCGCCCCAGCAAGGCCAATCCGCGGCGCAGCTTCCGCGAGGAGGACCTTGAGGAGCTCACGGCCTCAGTCCGCGAGAAGGGCGTGATCCAGCCCATCCTCGTGCGCCGCGTGCCGGAGGAGCGAGACACCTACGAGATCATCGCGGGCGAACGCAGATGGCGGGCCGCTCAGCGGGCCGGCGTGCACGACGCTCCGATCGTGGTGCTGGCCGTCACGGAGCGCGAGGCGCTCGAGATCGCGATCGTCGAGAACGTTCAGCGCGCCGATCTCAACGCGGTCGATGAGGCCGCCGGTTACGACCAGCTGATGGGGCAGTTCTCCTACACCCAGGAGGACCTCGCGCGGGTCATCGGCAAGAGCCGCAGCCACATCGCCAACACGCTCCGCCTGCTCAAGTTGCCCGACGCGGTGAAGGCGCATCTGGCGAACGGCGACCTGACGGCCGGTCACGCCCGGGCGCTGCTGGCGCTGCCGGACCCTGAGGCCGCTGCGGCCAAGGTCGTGGCGAAGGGCCTGTCGGTGCGCGAGGTGGAGGCCATGGCCCGCGCGCCGGAGGTCAAGGGCTCGCCCAAGAAGCCGCGCGCCGCGGAGAAGGACGCGGACGTCCGCGCGCTCGAGGCCGAACTCGGCGAAGCCCTGGGCCTCGATGTGTCGCTGACGGCGCGCGCCGTCGGCGGCGAGATCGCGATCCGCTATCGCAGCCTCGATCAGCTCGACCTGATCGTCAGGCGCCTGCGGGGCTCCTCCGGGGCGGTCGCCATGATGGCCGACTGCTCGCTCGAGGCGCTTGGCGAAGCAGGCGTGGGACCGGAGCAGGTCGATCGCTTCGTGCCGCATCAGGCCAATTCGCGGATCTTCTCTGCCGTCGGCCGGCGCGTCGGCCTGCCGGAGTCTCTCACCGTCAACACGGTGGCGGAATACGGCAATTCCTCCGCCGCGACCGTGCCGCTTTCGCTGAGCCTGTCGCACCAGGCAAAGCCGATGCGGGAAGGCGAGATTCTGCTGATGGCCGCAGCGGGCGCAGGCCTCACTGGCGGCGCAGCGGTCTTCCGGACCTAGGCCGCGAGCCGCCGCTCCACGAGCCGCAGCCAGTACGACACGCCGTTCGGGATCGCGCTGTCGTCGAAATCATAGCCGGGGCTGTGCAGGCCGCCGCTGTCGCCGTTCCCCATGAAGATGAAGGCGCCGGGCAGCTCCTCCAGGAAGTAGGCGAAGTCTTCCGCCACCATCAGCGGCGGATGGTCCATGGCCACCGCGCCGGCGCCCACGACGGTCGACGCCGCCTGGGCGGCGAAGCCCGCGGCCTCGGGCGCGTTCACGGTCACCGGATAGCCGCGGCGATAGTTCGTGACCGCCCGCGCCCCCAGACCTCCCGCGATTCCCGACGCGATCTCGCCGATGCGCCGCTCGATCAGGTCGCGGACATGCGGCGTCAGCGTGCGGACGGTGCCGGACAGCACGGCTGCGTCGTCCACGATGTTGTCGGCCGCCCCCGCCCGGATCTGGGTGATCGAGAGCACGCCCGATTCCAGCGGATCGACGTTGCGCGACATGATCGTCTGCAGCGCCAGGACGACGTGCGAGGCCGCCACCACCGGGTCGACCACCAGCGCGGGGCGGCCAGCGTGCCCGCCGCGGCCCTCAATGCGGATGTCCACCCGATCTGCCGCCGCCATGATCGGACCCGGGCGGATCCCGAACTCTCCGAGCCCGAGCCCCGGCAGATTGTGCATGCCGTAGATCTCGCGAACCCCGAAGCGGCGCACGAGCCCGTCGTCGAGCATCGCCTTGGCGCCCGCGCCGCCTTCCTCGGCGGGCTGAAACACGAGCGCCACCGTGCCGGCGAAGTCGCGGGCCTCGGCAAGGCATTTCGCTGCGCCGAGCAGCATCGCCATGTGGCCGTCATGGCCGCAGGCGTGCATCTGGCCCGGCGTCCGCGACGCGTAGGGGGCGCCGGTCGCCTCCTCGATCGGCAGCGCGTCCATGTCGGAGCGCAGGCCCACCACATGATCGCTGTCGCCGCGGCGGCCGACGATGGTCGCCATCACGCCGGTGCGGCCGATGCCGGTCTCGATCCGGTCGCAGCCGAACTCCGCCAGCCGCTCGGCGACGAAGCGCGCCGTGCGCGGCAGGTCGTACATCAGCTCGGGATGTGCGTGCAGATCGCGCCGCCACGCCGTCGCCTGCTCGGCGACGGCTGAGGCGCGCGGATCGGGCCCCTCGGTGCTCAGAACCCGCCGATCTTCTGCACGGTGCGGGCGGTCGACGCCACGTTCCGGGCGGTCGCCAGGATCTCCAGGAACTTCTGGAGCTCCGTGAGCTGGGCGTTCGCCACGTAGAGCACGTCGCGATCACGCACCGCGAAGGCCTTGGCATAGAAGTAGGCGCGCGGGTCGCGCAGGTTGACGCGGTACACGACCGGCACCTTGTCGCCCAGATGGCCGTTGTAGTCGGGCCGCATCGACCGAACCGCCGAGGCCGGCTCGTAGCGGAACAGGAAGAACGCGCCCGGGTCGGACCGCTGGTCGATCAGGCCGCCGGCCTTGCCCACCGCCTCAAGCAGCGAAATCTTGTCCAGACCGAACGGAATCGGGCCCGGATTCGGAACCGCGCCGAACGCCAGGAAGATCTCGGGATCCTTGGTGACGTAGATGCGGTCGTTCGGCTGAACGAAGACGTTCTCGGACGGGTTCTCGATCATGTCCTTCATGATCGCCGAACCCTGCGCGGAGCCGCGCTGCAGCGTCACGCGCGTCTCGAACGCCTCCTGGCGCGGACCGCCCGCGACCGCGAGCGCGTCGAGCACCCGGTCCCCCGCGCCCGTGATCGGATACCGGCCGGACCTTCCGACCTCGCCATTGACGACGAAGCTGCGGCTCACCGTCTCGGTGACCTGAACGATCGCCTGGGGCTGGATCGCGCGGCCTTCGAGCGCGGCCACGATGCGCCTCTCGACAACCTGCGGCGACACGCCGGCCGCCTGGATCTTGCCGCCGTAAGGCACCGTGATCGAGCCGTCGCTGTCGACGCGCTGGTTGAGGGTCACGCGGGCGCCGTAGTCGCTCGCGAACAGGCCGCCCTGGCCAGCTTCGAACAGCGTGATCGACAGCTGATCGCCCAGACCGACGATCTGCCCCGGCGCCGGCTGCGGCGCGGCGAAGCGCTTGGCGAACGGCGCGACGCGATACTGCGAGAGGATGTCGACGACCTGCTGGTTCAGATCGACCAGCACGTAATCCTTCACGGCGTTCTTGTTGACGCTCGGCGGATCGATCTGCTGCGCCGTCGGTCCAGCGGCGGGCAGCGTGGAGCACCCCGCGAGTAGGCCGGCGGAGGCGATGGCCGCCAAGCCGGAGACAAGCCTGGACCGCATTAGTCCTCGCAATTAGATGCAACCCCGAGCCTCGGGTTAGCATCGAAGAAGTTGCCTGCCAACTAACGCGGAGCGGCCTTTGCCCTCCGCCACATTGATGACGCAGCTTGGCGAGCTGCGTGAGATGTTTTGGCAACAGCCTAGGGATGCAGCCTCAACTTTGAGCAAGCAGGAGCCGGCTCAGGGCCTCGATGCTGGTATCTTGGCGTTCGCCGCCTCCGATCGAGGCGACACGCGAATCCCAGAGCACGTAATCCGAACAGCGCCTGTCCGGCATCTCGGGATGGAGCGTCCGGGCCGGCGCGTGGTCGCCGTAGACGCAGAGCAGGCCTCCGCCGGGCCGATCCGAGAGCGCCCGGGCGATGTCCGCGATCATGCGGTCCGCGTTCTCGAGGTGCCGCGCATATTGCTGCGCCGGATCAGGCAGGCCGGCGAGCCGGCCCGGCCCCCACGGCCCGTGGTTCTCCATCGTGACGACGAACAGGAAAGTCGGCGCGCGCGCGGCCTTGATCTCGGCCGCCACAGCCTCCGCGACCGCAGCGTCCGCCACATAGGGGCCGAATCGCGCCGCCCCCGCGAAGGCCTCGCGGTCGACGAAGCGCTCGAAGCCGAGCGCGGGCATGAGGCTGTCGCGGTCGAAGAAGCGGCGGTCATAGGGATGCATGAACACCGTGCGCCGGCCGGCCGCCGCGTAGCGGCGCGCCAGCGAGGCCTCCGCGTAGGATTCCGCGGTGAGGTAGGGGTCATAGGCGTCGAGGCCGAGCGCCGGGCGCGGCAGACCGGTCAGGAACGCGAATTCGCTTCGCATCGTATAAGCGCCCTCGGCCGGCACCTCGCACCGGCCCCAGGCGAGGCTGCGCTCCGTGAGCCGGCGGTAGCCCGGCAGGGCGGGCCCCGGCAGCCCGCGCGACGCCAGGTCGACGAAGCTCTCGCACTGGATCGCGACGATCAGCGGGGGGCCGGCGCGGGCCTGCGCGACCGCGGGCGCAGAGAGGATCGCATCCCGGGCCTCCTGCGAGGGCCGCTGCTTCCGCCGCCAGACGAGCCAATGCGCCAACATGCTGGCCCCGAGCCCCAGACGGGCTTCTTCGGGCGTCGGGATTGGTGGTGACCAGGTAGAGCGGCATCGCGTTGAGA
>NZ_JBJKEX010000170.1:0-6361 GCF_045505405.1 Hansschlegelia beijingensis
ACGGTCGACCTCTCGAAGCCCGACTTCCACGGCAAGGAGGCGCTCGAGCGCCGGAAGAACGAGATCCGGGTCGCCAATGTGGGGCTCGAGATCGACGCCCATGACGACGCCCGCACCGCTCCGACCAAGGAGCGCGGCCGCCTGACCATCACCACCGCGACCGGATCGAGCGGCGAAGACCGCACGCGCTCCGTCGCCTCCTACCGCCGCCGCGTCCAGCGCATGAAGGGCGTGCAGGAGCCGAAGGAGAAGCTGGCCCGCGAGGTGACGCTGCCGGAGACCATCACGGTCCAGGAACTCGCGAACCGCATGTCGGAGCGCGCGATCGACGTGGTGCGCCTGCTCATGAAGCAGGGCGTCATGAAGAAGAGCACCGACCTCATCGACGCCGACACGGCGCAGCTCCTCGCCGAGGAGCTCGGCCACACCGTGCGCCGCGTGGCCGAGAGCGACGTCGAGGAAGGCCTGTTTGACGAGGCCGATCCCGTGGAGTCGCTGCAGCCGCGTCCGCCGGTGATCACCATTATGGGCCATGTCGATCACGGCAAGACGTCGCTGCTCGACGCGATCCGCCACACCAGCGTCCAGCGCGGGGAAGCGGGCGGCATCACGCAGCATATCGGCGCCTATCAGGTGACCTCGCCGCTCGGCGGCAAGCTCACCTTCATCGACACGCCCGGCCACGCCGCCTTCACGGCGATGCGCGCCCGCGGCGCCAAGGCGACCGACATCGTGGTGCTGGTGGTGGCCGCCGACGACGGCGTCATGCCGCAGACGGCGGAGGCCATCAACCACGCCCGCGCTGCCGGCGTGCCGATCATCGTGGCGATCAACAAGATCGACAAGGAGGACGCCAACCCCGGCAAGGTGCGCGGCGAACTCCTGCAGTACGAGATCCAGGTCGAGTCGCTCGGCGGCGAGACGCTCGAAGTCGAGGTGTCGGCCAAGACCGGCGAGAACCTCGACAAGCTGCTCGAGATCATCCAGCTGCAGTCCGAAATCCTCGAGCTGAAGGCGAACCCCGACCGTACGGCCGAGGGCACGGTGATCGAGGCGAAGCTTGACCGCGGCCGCGGTCCGGTCGCGACCGTGCTGGTCCAGCGCGGCACGCTGCGCCAGGGCGACATCATCGTCGCGGGCTCCGAATGGGGTCGCGTGCGCGCCCTCGTCGACGACAAGGGCGGAAACGTCGCGGAGGCCGGGCCTTCCACTCCGGTGGAGATCCTCGGCTTCAACGGCGCGCCGGAGGCCGGCGACCGGCTCGCGGTCGTCGAGAACGAGGCCCGCGCCCGCGAGATCGCCGAGTACCGCACGCGCCAGAAGCGCGAGAAGGCGGCCGCCCGCGCCACCGTCCGCGTCTCCGGCCTCGAGGAGATGATGTCGCAGATCAAGGTCGCCGGCCGGAAGGAGCTTCCGCTGGTGATCAAGGGCGACGTCCAGGGTTCGGTGGAAGCGATCGTCCAGGCGCTCGAAAAGATCGGCAACGACGAGGTGGGCGTTCGCGTCCTGCTCTCCGGCGTCGGCGGCGTGACGGAAAGCGACGTGATCCTCGCCTCCGCCTCCAACGCCGCCGTGCTCGGCTTCAACGTTCGCGCGCTGAAGGAAGCGCGTGACGCGGCGGAGCGGACCGGCACCGAGATCCGCTACTACAACATCATCTACGACCTGGTGGACGACATTAAGTCGACCATGTCCGGGATGCTGTCGCCGGAGCGGCGCGAGGAGTTCCTGGGCAACGCCCAGATTCTCGAGATCTTCTCGGTCACCAAGGTGGGCAAGATCGCCGGCTGTCTGGTCACGGAAGGCGTCGTCCAGAAGGGCGCCGGCGTGCGTCTCATCCGGGACAACGTCGTCATCCACGAGGGCAAGCTCGCGACGCTCAAGCGCTTCAAGGACGATGTCCCGGAAGTGCGCGCCGGCACCGAGTGCGGCATGTCCTTCGAGAACTACCAGGACATGCGCGCCGGCGACGTCATCGAGTGCTACCGCGTCACCGAGGTGAAGCGGTCGCTCTGATCGCGAACGCATGAACGCGTCGTTCGCCCGAAGCGGCGAAGCCGTTTCGGGCCGGACCGCGCGCCCGAAGAGCGTCAGCCCTGAGGGCGGCCGGCTCGCGCCGCCGCCCGGCCGTGACGCTTACAGATCGAACATCCCGCTCATGGCCGGTCCGATCCCGGTCCTGACGGCTCGCCGCGAGGCGGCCGCTCGGCGCAAAGGAAGAAATCATGTCACGCCAATCCGGGCCGAAGGGCCCCTCCCAGCGCATGCTTCGCGTGGGCGAACTCGTGCGCCATGCGCTCGCCGACGTGCTCCAGCGCGGCGAGGTCATGGACCCGGTGCTCGAGAAGCACGTCATCACCGTGCCCGAGGTCCGGATGACGCCCGACCTCAAGCTCGCGACCGCCTTCGTGATGCCGCTCGGCGGCAAGGACGAGGAAAAGGTGCTGAAGGCGCTCGAAGCCAACCGCAAGCAGCTTCGGATGATGGTGGTGAAGCGGCTTGCGCTGAAGTCCGCGCCGGACCTGCGCTTCCGCATCGACGACAGCTTCGACCGCGGCTCGCAGATCGACGCGCTGCTCCGTTCACCGGAGGTCGCCCGCGACCTGAAGGCCGACGAGCCGGAGGACGAGCGGTGAGCCGCCGTAAGAAGGGGCTCGACATCTCGGGCTGGCTGGTGCTCGACAAGCCGATCGGCGTCACCTCGACGCACGCCGTCTCGAAGGCGCGCTGGCTGTACCAGGCCAAGAAGGCGGGGCACGCCGGAACGCTCGATCCGCTCGCCTCCGGAATCCTGCCGATCGCGTTCGGCGAGGCGACCAAGACCGTGCCGTTCGTGATGGACGGCCGCAAGGTTTATCGCTTCGAGGTTCTGTGGGGGGTAGAGACCAACACGGACGACGCCGAGGGGGAGGCGGTCGAGACTTCCGAGCGCCGCCCGACGCGTGAGGAGATCCTCGACGTCCTGCCGTCCTTCCGCGGGCAGGTCTCCCAGATCCCGCCGAAGTTCTCTGCGCTCAAGATCGACGGCGCGCGGGCCTATGACCTCGCGCGCGAGGGCGAGGAGGTGATCCTCGAGCCCCGGGTGGTCGACGTCCACCGGCTCGATCTCGTCGACATGCCGGCGCCGGATCGCGCCGTGTTCGAGACCGAGTGCGGCAAGGGCACCTATGTCCGGGCGATCGCCCGCGACATGGGGCGGGCGCTCGGCACACGCGCTCACATCGTCTCGCTGAGACGTACGATGGTGGGCGGCTTCAACGAGGATCACGCGATTTCGCTGGACGAACTGGAGCGATTGCGACAGGGTGCCGGCGGCGAGCAAGGTCTCGCTGACGCTCTCCTTCCTGTCGAGACGGCGCTGGACGACATCCCGGCGCTCGCCGTCAACAGGGCGGAGGCGGCCCGACTGCTCAATGGGCAGCCGGTGCTGCTGCGTGGACGGGATGCCCCTACCTTCCAGGGTACGGTGTCCGTGACGGCCGACGGCGCGTTGATCGCGCTCGCCGAGATCGAACGCGGCGAACTCCATCCCCGACGCATCTTCAACCTCGACCGGCCTTGAGCCGGCCGGGAACCAACAACCGATCGAACGAGAGACCCGATGTCGATCACCGCTGAACGCAAGAAGGAAGTGGTCGCCCAGTACGCGACCAAGGAAGGCGACACCGGTTCGCCGGAAGTGCAGGTCGCCGTGCTGACCGAGCGCATCGCCAATCTGACCCAGCACTTCAAGGCTCACGCGAAGGACAATCATTCGCGTCGTGGTCTGCTGAAGATGGTCAGCCAGCGCCGCTCGCTGCTCGACTACGTCAAGAGCAAGGATCCGGCCCGGTACCAGACCCTGATCGAGCGCCTCGGCATCCGCCGCTGACGCTCCTCCGCGCCCGGCCCCAGGCCGGGCGTCGCTGACCGTTTTCGGGACGCGAAAGATACGCAAGCGACCGGAGCCGATCTTCGGCCGCTGAGTTCAATGCCGTCACCGGCGCAATGGGGCGCCGGCGACGAATGACAGACGAAAGGGACCCGGGACGCCATCGGGCCCGAACGTCATGGGGCAGGATCGCAGGGCGCTTCTCCGCTCAGGGAGGAAGCGTCGCGCCGTCTTGCCCGTGGCGTAAAGACAGAGCCCGACGGCTTCCTTGAGGTCTCAGACCGCAAGGACAACAGACGCATGTTCGAAATTCATCGCGAAAAGATCGAGTGGGCCGGCCGCACGCTGACGCTCGAGACGGGCCATGTCGCCCGTCAGGCTGACGGCGCCGTGCTCGTCACCTATGGCGAGACCACTGTGCTCGCGACCGCCGTGTCCGCCAAGGCCCCGAAGGCCGGCGTCGACTTCTTCCCGCTGACCGTCAACTACACCGAGAAGTACTATGCCGCGGGCCGCATCCCGGGCGGCTACTTCAAGCGCGAGCGCGGCCCGACCGAGAAGGACACGCTGACGTCCCGGCTGATCGACCGGCCGATCCGTCCGCTGTTCGCCGACGGCTACAAGAATGACACCCAGGTCGTCGTCACCGTTCTCTCCTACGACCTCGAGAACGATCCCGACATCGTCGGCATGATCGGCGCCTCGGCGGCGCTGACGCTCTCGGGCGTGCCCTTCATGGGCCCGATCGGCGGCGCGCGCGTCGGCTACATCGACGGCGAGTACGTGCTGAACCCGGTCGCCGACCGCATGCCGACCTCGGACCTCGACCTGGTCGTGGCCGGCACGCAGGACGCGGTGCTGATGGTGGAGTCGGAAGCCAAGGAGCTCTCCGAAGAGGTCATGCTCGGCGCGGTCATGTTCGGCCACACGGGCTTCCAGCCGGTGATCGACGCGATCATCCGCCTCGCCGAGAAGGCCGCCAAGGAGCCGCGCGACCATCAGGTCGACGACGTCTCGGAGCTCGAGGCCAAGCTGCGCGAGCTGGTCGAGTCGGACCTGCGCGACGCCTACAAGATCAAGCGCAAGCAGGACCGTCAGGACGCCGTCTCGGCCGCCAAGAAGAAGGCGCAGGCCGCCTTCTGTGGCGAAGGCGTCGAGAACCCGATCGATCCGCTCAAGCTCGGCGCGGTGTTCAAGGAGCTCGAGGCCAAGATCGTCCGCTGGGCGATCCTCGACGACAAGATCCGCATCGACGGCCGCGACCTCACCACGGTTCGTCCGATCCTCTCGGAAGTCGGCGTTCTGCCGCGCACCCATGGTTCGGCGATCTTCACCCGCGGCGAGACGCAGGCGCTGGTCGTCGCGACCCTCGGCACGGGCGAGGACGAGCAGTTCATCGACGCGCTCGGCGGCACCTACAAGGAGCGTTTCCTGCTCCACTACAACTTCCCGCCCTACTCGGTGGGCGAGACCGGCCGCATGGGCGCGCCCGGCCGCCGCGAAGTCGGCCACGGCAAGCTCGCCTGGCGCGCCATCCACCCGATGCTGCCGAAGGCGGACGAGTTCCCCTACACGCTCCGCATCGTCTCGGAGATCACGGAGTCGAACGGCTCGTCCTCGATGGCTTCCGTGTGCGGCGCCTCGCTCGCCGCGATGGACGCAGGCGTGCCGCTGAAGCGCCCGGTCGCGGGCATCGCCATGGGCCTCATCCTCGAGGGTGAGAAGTTCGCGGTGCTGTCGGACATCCTCGGCGACGAGGATCACCTCGGCGACATGGACTTCAAGGTGGCCGGCACCGATCAGGGCGTCACGGCGCTCCAGATGGACATCAAGATCGCCGGCATCACCGAGGAGATCATGAAGGTCGCCCTCGGCCAGGCGAAGGACGGCCGCCTCGGCATTCTCGGCGAGATGGCGAAGGCCATCGCGACGGGACGCTCCGAGCTCGGCGAGTACGCGCCGCGCATCGAGGTCATCAAGATCCCGACGGACAAGATCCGCGAAGTGATCGGCACCGGCGGCAAGGTGATCCGCGAGATCGTCGAGAAGACCGGCGCCAAGGTGAACATCGAGGACGACGGCACGGTCAAGATCGCCTCCAGCGACGGCAAGGCCATCAAGGCGGCGATCAACTGGATCAAGTCGATCGCCTCGGATCCGGAAGTCGGCCAGGTCTATGACGGCACCGTCGTGAAGGTCGTCGAGTTCGGCGCCTTCGTGAACTTCTTCGGCGCCAAGGACGGCCTCGTCCATGTCAGCCAGATCAGCCAGGAGCGCGTCGCTAAGGTCTCGGACGTCCTCAAGGAGGGCGACAAGGTCAAGGTGAAGCTCATGGGCTTCGACGATCGCGGCAAGACCCGCCTCTCGATGAAGGTCGTCGACCAGGAGACCGGCGAGGACCTCGAGGCCAAGGGCGGCGCCGCTCCGGCCGGCGAGGCTCCGGCGGCGGAGAACGGTTCCGGCTCCGAGGGCGGCGACGAGCAGCGCCCC
>NZ_JBJKEX010000171.1:0-6352 GCF_045505405.1 Hansschlegelia beijingensis
CTGGCCCGAGCGGCTGGCAGCCGACAGCGCCTATGGTGCGGCCGAGACGCTCGCCTGGCTGGTCCATGAACGCGGGATCGAGCCGCACAATGTCCTCGAGCCGCAGCGCGCCGCCGGGGAAGCCCAGCACGGTCCGGCCGAGCGCGATCGAGCCGGAGGAGACAACGATGATCTCCGCGCCGCGCGCGGCGTGGCGGGCGAGATCGGCCGCGAGGCTTTCCAGCCAGTCGCGCTTCAGCGCGCCCGCCTCGCGATCGACCAGCAGCGCGGAGCCGATCTTGACGACGATGCGGCGGAAGGAGGCGAGCGAGGGCGCGGTCACGGGAAAGGTTTTCTGCTGGAGGACGGCGGGCGGCGCGCCGTCACGGGTCGCGGGATCGATAGGTTAGAAGCGGGGCCGGTTTCAAGCGGCCGCTCGTCCGGGATCACTCCGCGCGCGTTCCGCCGCCGTCGGCGCCGCCGAAATGCGCCCTGCACAGTTCGCCCAGATGGCGGGCCAGCACATGGTACTCGGGGGCGCGGCTCGCGCGCTCCCGCCAGATCAGCGCGAGTTCGCGCGAGGAGCGTTCGCCGCGGCACGGGATCAGCGCCAGCGGCGCGCCCTCTGCGATGCCGGCCGCGACCGCGATCTCCGGCAGGAAGGTGACGCCGAGGTCGTTCGCCGCCATCTGCACCAGCGTCATCAGGCTCATCGCCTTCAGGTCGCCGCCCTCATGGGCGAAGCTCGCGCCGGTCAGCGACAGCACCTGGTCGCGCAGGCAGTGCCCGGGCTCGAGCAGCAGCACCCGCTCCTCGGCGAGTTCCTCCGCCGCGATCTCCCCGCGCTGCGCCAGCCTGTGGCGGCTGTTCACGGCGAGCAGGAACCGGTCGCGCCAGAACGGCTCGACCGCGAGGCCCCGCGCCGTGAAAGGCAGCGCGATGATCGCGGCGTCGAGCTCGCCGGTGCGGATGTCGGCGATCAGTGAGCGGCTCAGGCCCTCGCGCACCGAGATCGCCAGTTCGGGGAACGCGCCGCGGATGCTGGGCAGGGCGCGCGGCAGCAGGAACGGCGCGACCGAGGGGATGACGCCGAGCTTCAGCCGCGACGTCAGCGGTCTGCCGGCCCGGGCGAGCAGCGCCGGCAGGTCCTCGACCTCGGCGAGGATCTCCGAGGCCCTCGCCGCGAGCAGCGCGCCCTCGGCGGTGAGCTCGAATCGGCGGCCCGCACGTTCCGCCAGTCGGGCGCCGAGCTCCGTCTCCATCTCCTGGATGGCGCCGCTGAGCGTGGACTGGCTGACCCCCACCCGCCGCGCCGCCTTCGAGAAGGAGGCCGTTTCCGCAAGAGCTACAAAATATCGCAGCTGGCGGAGGCTCACGTTCAGCACCGCGCAAACTCCTGGGAATCAAGGCGCGAAAGGCGCGCCGGCGAAGTTATCGAAAAAACCGATCCAACACTTCCGTTTTATCGGTTGGATTACTGCTCGCGCGCATGCGAGCCGGAGGGCGAGCGGCCGGCGGCGGCGCGACCCCAAGCGCGCGCGGCCCGGACATCGTTCAGGACCCTATTCGGAGCGGACACATGCTGGGCATTGGCGACAAGCTTCCCGACTTCACCGTCACGGGCGTGAAGCCCGGCTTCAACAATCACGAGGAGAACGGGGTTTCGGCGTTCGAGCCGATCACGGCGGAGAGCTTCCCGGGCAAGTGGAAGATCATCTTCTTCTACCCGAAGGACTTCACCTTCGTGTGCCCGACCGAGATCGCCGAGTTCGCGCGCCTCGCCTCCGACTTCGAGGACCGCGACGCGGTCGTGCTCGGCGGCTCGGCCGACAACGAGTTCTGCAAGCTCGCCTGGCGGCGCAACCACGCCGACCTCGACAAGCTGCCGATCTGGTCGTTCGCCGACACCAACGGCTCGCTGATCGACGGCCTCGGCGTCCGCTCCGCGGATGGCGTGCCGTACCGCTACACCTTCGTCGTGGACCCGGACAACGTGATCCAGCACGTCTACGCGACCAACCTCAATGTCGGCCGCGCGCCGAAGGACACGCTCCGCGTGCTCGACGCGCTGCAGACCGACGAGCTCTGCCCGTGCAACCGCCAGGTCGGCGGCGAGACGCTGAAGGCCGCCTGATCCGGCCCTCGACGCTCCCTGCCCCGCGCGCGCCGCGAGCGCGCGCGGGTTCCGGTTCACGCACTCTGAGGACACCGTCATGTCGATCGAAGCGCTGAAGCAGGCGATCCCTGACTTCGCCAAGGACGTCCGTCTCAACCTGTCCTCGATGGCCGGCGACGAGACGCTGACCGACCAGCAGAAATACGGCCTGTTCGTCGCCTGCGGCATCGCCTCCCGCAACCCGCAGCTGCGCGACGCGCTGATCGGCGAGGCCGCGCCGAAGCTCTCCCCCGCAGCGCTCTCGGCCGCCAAGTCGGCGGCGGCGATCATGGGGATGAACAACGTCTACTATCGCTTCGTCCACCTCGCGGCGAACAAGGACTACCAGTCCATGCCGGCGAAGCTGCGCATGAACGTCATCGGCAATCCCGGCGTCGACAAGGTCGACTTCGAGCTGTGGTCGATCGCGATCTCGGCGATGAACGGCTGCGGCATGTGCATCGACGCGCATGAGGAGACGCTGCGCAAGGCCGGCGTCGGCAGCGACAAGATCCAGACCGCCGTGCGTTTCGCCGCGATCATCGCCTCCGCGGCGATCGCGCTCGAGGCGGCTGACGCCAGCGCGGAAGCGCTCGCGGCCTGAGCGGCTCGCGGATGGTCCCGGCCAAGCGCGGCCGGGACCATCCGCGCGACCTCAGACCACTACGAAGTCGGCCGCCGTGATGGCGGTCTGGTTCTCCAGGATCGCGAAGCGGACGGCCGCATAGGCGCCCCCCGTCCCGTCGCGGTCGAAGAACAGCGAGCCCGACGCCTGATCGTAGATGATGCGGTCGTCGGCGTCGTGCGCGGCCGCCCCGACGTAGAACGCGCCGGCCGCGAGCGCTCCGGTCGCGAGCCCGACGAACACGCCGTTCTCCAGCCGGATCGTATCGTCCGCCGCCACGAAGTCCGTGATGGTGTCGACGTTCGAGGCCTTGATTGCGGTCGTGAAGGCGAAAGTGTCGGCGCCCGCCCCGCCGGCGAGGCGATCCTTGCCGCCGCCGCCGTCGAGCACGTTCGACCCCCCGTTTCCGACCAGCTGGTTGTCGAGGCTGTTGCCCGTGCCGTTGACGTTCGCCAACCCGGTCAGGGCGAGGCGTTCGACGTGCTGGCCCGCGAGCGAGAAGGTGACGGAGGAATAGACCCGGTCGAGGCCCTGGTCCTTGGTCTCGATGACCCGGTCGCCGGCGTTATCGACATAGTAGTCGTCGTCGCCGAGGCCGCCGGTCATGGTGTCCGCGCCGGCGCCGCCGTCGAGGTCGTTCGCTCCGGCGTTGCCGGTGAGCCGGTTCGCCATGGCGTTGCCTGATCCGTTGATGGCGCCCGACCCGGTCAGGACCAGGTTCTCGACATACTGCCCGAGCGAGAACGTGACGGAGGCGTTCACCGTGTCGACCCCGGCGACGTTGGCTTCGACGACCACGTCGCCGGCATTGTCGACATAGTAGGTGTCGGCGCCGCCGCCCCCCTCCATGCGGTCCGCGCCTCTGCCGCCGTCCAGCGTGTCGTTTCCGGCGAAGCCATAGAGCTTGTCCGCGCCGGCCTGGCCGCTCAGCGCGTTCGCTCCGCCGTCGCCGCGCAGCGTGTCCGCGAAGCCCGAGCCGGAGACGTTCTCGAACCCCAAATAGGTGTCTCCATAGCCGCCCTCGTTGGCCAGATTGATCGTCACGCCGAATGTCGAGAAGGCGAAATCGAGCGTGTCGAGACCATCGCCGCCGTCGAGGAAGTCGATCCCGGCGCCGCCGCTGATCGTGTCGTTTCCTCCGCCGCCGCTGATCAAGGCGCCGTCATTCCCCGCAATCAGCCAGTCCGCGCCCGCGCCGCTCGCGATCGAGCCGCTGACCGTTCGCCGCGGCCGTCGAAAACATTTCCGCCGGCCCCTGACATCGCTACGGACCCCTCGACGTGACCGGCGTTGCGGAACGTCGTGCTGGCGTTACTGAAGGAGGCATGTCCCTCGAGCGTGCCGCTGTTGGTGAGCCGCACCGTCTCGCCGCTATACACAAGAACCGAGTAGCCTGCCCCACGCACGATTCCGGAATTTGATATGTTAATTCCGGTCGAGTTCTGGCTGATTATACCTGTAGAACCAGTGATCGAACCGCTGTTTGAGACGTATGTGCCGCTAGCAGCTGATATGGAGACGCCCCACCCTGCTACGACTATATTTCCGTCATTTATAATATCACTTCCGGACCCAGCGCAGTATATTCCGTTATAAGCAAAAATCCGGCCGGAAGCGCTGTTCCAGATATATGACTCGGAGCCTTGGGTCGTTATTCCCCCGCCAGCGTTGATGACTCCGTCATTCTGGACCCAGCTGAAGCCGCCGCTCCCCATGTTGACGCCCGAATAGCCAGCGCTGGTCGTCAGCGTCACGCCCGACTTGATGGTGAGATGCACGTTGAAGCCACTGATCGTGTAGCCGTCCGCATTGCCGGCGTCGTAGTCGCTTGAGATGATCGGCATGATTGCACAGAGCTCCTGTGAGACCCGCCATGGGCAAGCTCAGGAGGCTAGGCGCATAGAATAGAGCTGTCGACGACTTAGATGTTGTCAGTCGATCAGAATAAGAGGGCAAGAAGACGCGGGAGCGGCGGTCGCCGAGATGGGCTTCCCCCTCAGCCAGGCCGACGTCGCCGCTAGGGCCGCCAGGCCTCCTCGGCGATCTTCGGCATGGCTTCCGCAGCCTCCTGCCGCTTCGCCTCGTCGATGACGGCGAGCAGCCGACGCAGCGTGTCCTCGACCGCCTCGCGCGACAGCGAGGAGAGCGCGATCGGCGTCTGCTTCGCAGCCCGCTTCAGGCGGGCGAGCTGCTCCTTGCGGAGCTCGGGCGACAGCGCGTCGGCCTTCGACAGCGCGACAATCTCGGGCTTGTCGGTCAGCCCGCCGCCATAGGCCTCGAGTTCGCCGCGCACCACCTTGTAGGCCTCGCCGGCGTGCTCGCAGGTTCCGTCGACGAGGTGCAGCAGCACCCGGCAGCGCTCGACATGCCCCAGGAAGCGGTCGCCGAGCCCGACCCCCTCATGCGCGCCCTCGATCAGGCCCGGAATGTCAGCCATCACGAATTCGCGTCCGTCGATGCCGACCACGCCGAGGTTCGGGTGCAGGGTCGTGAACGGATAGTCCGCGATCTTGGGCTTGGCGGCGGAGACCGCCGCCAGGAAGGTGGACTTGCCGGCGTTGGGCAGCCCAACCAGGCCAGCGTCGGCGATCAGCTTCAGCCGCAGCCAGATCCAGCGCTCCTCGCCCTCCTGGCCGGGATTTGCGCGCCGCGGCGCCTGGTTGGTCGAGGTCTTGAAATAGGCGTTTCCGAAGCCGCCATTGCCGCCCTTGGCGAGCACGATGCGCTGGCCGACCTCGGTCAGGTCGGCGAGCAGCGTCTCCTCGTCCTCGTCCAGCACCTGCGTGCCGACCGGCACCTTGAGCACCACGTCGGCCCCGTTCGCGCCGGTGCGGTTCTTGCCCATGCCGTGGACGCCGGTCTTGGCCTTGAAATGCTGCTTGAACCGGTAGTCGATCAACGTGTTGAGGCCGTTGACGCACTCGATGATGACGTCGCCGCCGCGCCCGCCGTCGCCGCCGTCAGGACCGCCGAACTCGATGAACTTCTCGCGCCGGAAGGAGACGCAGCCGGCGCCGCCGTCGCCGGAGCGCACATAGATCTTGGCCTGGTCGAGGAATTTCATGATCGGTCCAGTCGTTTCGGCGTCGCGCGCCAGCGTTTGATGTAGGCCGGTTCAGCCGAGAGCGACAGGGCGCCGGGCGGAGGGCCCGGGCGCCTGCCCGGTGCGGATCGCCGCCTCCCCCCAGGCCTTGAGCGAGAAGAACACCTCGCGCTCCAGCCGGAACCGGTCGACGGGGACGGGCCCGCCGGATGTCTGCGCCCGCATGTGGCCCGCGCCCGCCCACTGGAAGCCGCATCGCTCCAGCACGCCGCGCGAAGCCGAGTTTATAGGCCGGCAGCACGCCTTCACGGTCGCGGCTCCGGTGGTCTCGAACGCCGCCTCCAGGGCCGCCCGGGCGGCCTCGGTCGCGAGACCGACGCCGCGATGGTCACCGCCCAGCCAATAGCCGAGCTCGACCTCGTCGGCGCCCGCCTCTCGCCATCCGATCCCGCCGATCAACGCGCCGCCCTCCTTGAGCCGCATGCAGAAGCTCGCCTCGCGCGGAAAGCCGCGACGCAGCGCCTCGAGCACGAAGGCGCGCGCCTCCTCG
>NZ_JBJKEX010000172.1:0-6335 GCF_045505405.1 Hansschlegelia beijingensis
ATCCCGTCGGTCGAGACGCTCGCCTGCGGCTCGGCCGTCACGTCACGCCTCCACGACGAGCGTCTCGACCGACGAGATCGTCGGCAGGTGCTCGGCGATGCGGGTGAAGCTGCCGGCCTCGTCGGCGCTGGCGTAGACCTCGCCGGAGCCGGTGCCGAAATAGACGCCGGCCGGCTCGAGCGCGTCGACCGCCATCGCCTGCCGCAGCACGTTGAAGAAGGCGTTCTGCTGCGGCAGGCCCTGGCGCTGGTCGCTCCAGCTCGCGCCGCCGTCGCGCGTGCGCCAGACCGCCGCCCTTGCGTCCGGCATGTAGCGGCCGGCGATGTCTCCGTTGAGCGGGACGAGGAACAGCGTCTCGGGATCGCGCGGATGCGTCGCGGCCGGAAAGCCGAAGCTCGACGGCAGGCCGGCCTCGATGCTGTCCCAGCTCCGGCCGCCGTCGTCGCTGCGATACATGCCGCAATGGTTCTGCTGGTAGAGCCGCCCGGAGCCGCCGGGGGCCATCACCAGGCAGTGCACGCACTGGCCGAACTCGGGATAGCGCTGGTCCTCGGGGAAGTAGTCGCAGCGGACGCCGGTGTTGCGCGGCTCCCAGGTCTCTCCGCCGTCCTGGGTGTGGAACACGCCGGCCGAGGAGATGCCGACCCAGATCCGTTTCGCGTCCTGGGGATCGACCACGAGCGAATGAAGGATCAGCCCGGCGCCGCCCGGGTTCCATTCGGGACGGCTTGGATGCTTCTGCAGCCCGTCGATATGGCTCCAGCTTTCGCCGCCGTCGTCGCTGACGAACAGGCCGGCCGGCTGCACGCCCGCATAGAGCCGGCCATGCGCGGCCGCGACGCTCCACACCGTGGAGATCGGCTCCTGCCCCGGTTCATAGGCGAGACCCTGGCTCGAATGGCTCCAGCTCTCGCCATGGTCGGTCGACTTCCACACCGCCGGCCCGAACCATTCATTGCCGCCCGCGCCATAGATCGCGCCGGTTGCGGGATCGGCCGCCACATGGTTCATCGGCCAGGTCTCGCAGTAAGGCCCGCGCAGCCGCCAGTCGGCGCGCGCCGCGTCGCTCTCCAGGATGAACGCGCCCTTCTTGGTGCCGAGCAGCACCATCACCTTCTTCGACATTGTTTCCCCCCTGGTTCTTGTGCGCCGCCGTGGCTCCTAGGAGTCGCCCTGCGGCTCGGGCTCGGTGACGACCATCCAGGCGACGCCGAAGCGGTCCGCCAGCATGCCGAAGGCGGGCGAGAAGAAAGTCGGCCCGAGCGGCATGCGGATTTCGCCGCCCTCGCCAAGCGCCGCGAACACCCGGTTCGCCTCCGCTTCGCTCGGCGCCGACAGCGCGAGGCTCACGCCCGAGAAATGCGCCGCGCCCGCGCAGCCGCCGTCGGTCGCCATCACCTCGGTGGCGCCGATCCGGAAGCAGGAGTGCAGGATCTTGTCCTCGGAGCCCGGCGGAACCATGCCGGGCGGCGGCGGCTCCGGCGCGTCCCGGAAGCGCAGCAGCGCCGTCACCTCGGCGCCGACCGCGCTCTTGTAGAACTCCAGCGCTTCCTCGCAGCGGCCTTCGAACGACAGATAGGGTCGCACAAGCATCGGTCTCTCCCTGCTCCGGCGCCCGTTTCCCCGGGCCCCGCGTCAAGGACGACCGGACAGCGCGGCCGCCGACATCCTCGCGCGGATTTTTCGCGCGGACTGTCGCGCCGGAGTAGTTTTGCGCGTCCTTGGAACGAGGAGAACCGCCGGCGATGCTTTACGCGATGCTTTGCTACGATTCAGAAGACGTGGTCTGCGCCTGGTCGCAGGAGAAGAACGACGCGGTGATGGCGGATCTCGGCGCGGTTCAGCAGAGGCTGGCCGCGCAGGGGCGGCTCGGTCCGGTCGCGCGGCTGATGCCGACGACCGCCGCGACCACCATCCGCAAGGGCCGGGAAGCCATGGTGATCGACGGCCCCTTCGCGGAGACCAAGGAACAGCTGCTCGGCTTCTTCATCGTCGACTGCGCTTCGCTCGACGAAGCCATCGAGACCGCCAAGGAGCTCGGCGACGCGTGCGGCTCCGCCGGGGCGTTCGAGGTACGGCCGGTGATGCTGTTCAACCCGGTAGCGCCGACGCTATGACCGACCGGGCCTGGATCGACGCGGCTCTGACCGCCGCCAGGCCACAGGCGGTGAGCGCGCTGCTGCGCTATTTCCGCGACCTCGACGCGGCCGAGGAGGCGTTTCAGGACGCCTGCCTGCGCGCGCTCAGGACGTGGCCGGAGAACGGCCCGCCGCGCGATCCCGTCGCCTGGCTGATCTTCGTCGGGCGCAACGCCGCCTTCGACGCCAGGCGCCGCGTCAGCCGGCAGGCGCCGATGCCGGACGAGGAGCTGATCTCCGACCGCGAGGACGCCGAGGCCGCGATGGTCGAGCGGCTCGACGAGGCCGATTATCGCGACGGGGTGCTGCGGCTGCTGTTCATCTGCTGCCATCCCGACCTGCCGGCGCCGCAGCAGATCGCGCTCGCGCTGCGCATCGTGTCCGGGCTGACGGTCGCGGAGATCGCGCGCGCCTTCCTGGTCGGCGAAAGCGCGATGGAGCAGCGGATCACCCGCGCCAAGGCGAAGATCGCGGCGGCCGACGTGCCGTTCGAGGCGCCCGGGCCGGTCGAGCGCGCGGAGCGGCTCGGCGCGGTGCTGCTGATGATCTACCTGCTGTTCAACGAGGGGTATTCGGCGAGCTCCGGCGAGGCGCCGCTGCGCGCGCCCCTCTGCGAGGAGGCGATCCGGCTCGGACGGCTGCTGCTGCGCCTGTTTCCGGCCGAGCCCGAGGCGATGGGGCTGGTCGCGCTCATGCTGCTGCAGCACGCCCGCGCCCCGGCCCGCTTCGACGACGCTGGCGAGATCGTCCTGCTCGACCGACAGGACCGGACGCGCTGGAACGGCCCCCTGATCTCGGAGGGCATAAACCTGATCGGCAAGGCCGTTCGTCACCGCCGGCCCGGCCCCTATCAGGCGCAGGCCGCGATCGCCGCGACGCACGCCCGCGCGGTCCGGGCGGAAGACACCGACTGGGCCGAGATCGACCTGCTCTACGGGCTGCTCGAACGTCTGCAGCCCTCGCCCGTGGTCACGCTCAACCGGGCGGTGGCGGTGTCGAAGCTGAAGGGCCCGCGCGCGGCGCTGGAGATGATCGCGCCGCTCGAGGAGCGCCTCGCCGGCTATTTCTACTTCTTCGGCGTGAAGGGCGCGCTGCACATGGAGCTCGGGGAGGAGGCGCCGGCTCGCGAGGCCTTCGGCCGCGCCATCGCGCTCGCCCGCACCGCGGCCGAGGCCGCCCACATCCGCTCGCATCTCGACCGGCTGCAGGGAGCCGAGGAGCGGCGCGCCTAGAACTGCACGCCGCGGGTCAGCGCGCCGTCGACCACGAGGTTGCTCCCGGTGATGAAGCTCGCCGCCGGACTGGCGAGGAACGCCGCCGCATTGGCGACCTCCTGCGGCGTGCCCAGGCGGCCGGTCGGATTGAGCGCGAGCGCTCTGGCGAACAGCTCGGGATTGCCGGTCTCGATCTGATCCCAGACGCCGCCCTTGAAGTAGATGTTGCCGGGCGAGACCGAGTTCGCCCGGATGTTCTTCGCCGCGAGATTGAAGGCCAGACCCTGCGTGTAGTGGATCAGCGCCGCCTTGAACGCGCCGTAAGGGCCGGCCGCGAAGTCGATTTCCCGGCCGGACACGCTGGAGATGGTGACGATCGAGGCGGCCCGGCTGCGCTCGAGATAGGGCAGCGCCGCATCGACCAGACGCACCGTGCCCATCATGTCCACGGCGAAGCCGGCCTGCCAGCCCGCCTCGTCGCCCTCGATGGCGAGCGCGCTGACATTCGCGACCACGATGTCGAGCCCGCCGAAGGACGCCGCGACCTCTTCGACCCAGGCCGCGACCGCGGGACCGTCGGCCACATCGAGCGCGCGCCCGATCGCCTTCACGCCCGAGGCCGAAAGCGCGCCCGCGGCGGCGTCGACCTCGGCTTCGTTACGGGCGCAGATCGCCACATTGGCGCCTTCGGCCGCAAGCGTCTCCGCTATGGCGCGGCCGATGCCCTTGGTGCCGCCCGTGACGAGCGCGTTCAGGCCGTCGAGCTTCAGGTCCATGACAGGCTCCGTGAGATGAAGGCGACGAGACGCGGGTGACGCGGTTCGCCTGATTTGCGGGCCGCCGGCCGGCCGGAGCAAGTTCAAATAAGCGCTTGGACCCGCCGCGGATTTGGGCGCCGGCCGCCGCCTGAGGGCGCCGGACGAACGGCTCAGTTCCCGACGTGGCGCTCGATATGGCGGGCGAAGTGTTCGGCGGCCTCCGAACCGCTCGTGCGGCGGCGCCACAACATGAGATCGACCGTCGGCAGCGCCGGCAGTCCGGAATCGGGCTCCAGACCGACGAGGCCGCGGGCGTTGACGGAAGCCGCGAGCACGATGACCGCGGCGTCCGCGAGCGCCATCGCCTGCAGTCCCGCGATGCTCTCCGACACGCAGGCGACGCGCCATCTGAGGCTGTTCTCGTTGAGCGCCGCGAGCGCGACGTCGCGATAGAGATTTCCCTCGGGCAGCATGGCGAGCGGGATCGGGTCGCGCCGGTAGGCGCCGCCGCCTTCCGCGCCGAGCCAGACCAGCGGCTCGCTGCGCAGGCGCGTGGTCTCGGCGATGCGCGGATCGACGCCCGGCATCCGGGTCGCGATCGCGACGTCGAGCAGGCCCTCGTCCATCTCGGCGGCGAGCTGGCGCGACAGCGCGCAGCGCACGCTGACCTCGACGCGCGGATAGGCGCGGCGGAAGCTCGCCAGCGTCTCGGGCAGAAGGAACGCGGCGTAGAGATCCGGGCAACCGAGCGTGACGCGGCCTTCGATCTCGTCGGAGGAGAGCTTGAGCCGCGCCTCGTCATGCATGCGCAGCAGGGCGCGCGCATAGGGTAGCAAGGCCTCGCCCTGCGGGGTCAGTCGCAGGCGGCGCAGGTCGGCCTCGAACAGCGGCTGCCCGGCCGCTTCCTCGAGACGCCGCAGCTGCAGGCTCACCGCAGGCTGCGTCCGGTGCAGCCTGCGCGCGACGCGCGTGACGCTCCGCTCTTCGACAAGCATCACGAAAGTGCGAAGCAGGACGATTTCGAGCGTACGCGCCATCTGGCTAAATTATTCTTTGGTTTTTGCAAAGCAATATAAATTTGCCTCGGCTATCCAGCGCTTTTAGCATTGTTTTAATGCAGCGTTACTGGCGAGAAACTAGGCTAATGATCACTAATCAGGCTGATGTTGCGCGCTTCTTGTGCATATCGTGCACGAAGGGCCAGCCTCGCTGCAATGCGGATTTCGTCGGGTGAGCGCGCCGCTGCTCGAGGTGCGCGATATCGCGAAGCGCTTCGGCGGGCTGGCGGCGCTCGACGGCGCCAGCCTCGCGCTTCAGGCGGGCCGCGTCACCGGGCTGATCGGGCCGAACGGCGCGGGCAAGACGACGCTGCTCAACGTCATGACCGGCCTCGTGCGGCCGGACGCCGGCCAGGTCCTGCTGTCGGGACAGGATGTCACCGGCCTCGCCACCCACCGCTACGCCGCGCTCGGCGTCGCCCGCACGTTCCAGATCGTGCGCGAGCTGGGCAGCCTCACGGTGCTGGAGAACCTGCTGCTCGCGCCGCGCCGGCAAAGCGGCGAAGGCGTCGCGACCGGGCTGTTCGCGCGCCCGAAATGGTGGCGGGAGGAGCGCGCGAACGCCGCCAAGGCTCGCGAACTGCTGGAGCGGATCGGGCTCTGGAAGCTCGCCGACCAGCCCTCCGCCGGACTGTCGGGCGGCCAGAAGAAGCTGCTCGATCTCGCCCGCGCGCTGCTGCTCGAACCAAAACTCATCCTGCTGGACGAGCCCGGCGCCGGGGTGTCTCCGCCGGTCAAGCAGGAGCTCATCCGCCTGATCCGCGAGCTCAAGGCCGAGGGCGTCTCGTTCGGGCTGATCGAGCACGACATGCATCTGATCGGCGAACTCTGCGACGAGGTCCACGTCATGGCCGAGGGCCGCAACCTGGTCTCCGGAACGTTCCGGGAGGTCATCGCGGACCGGCGCGTGGTCGAAGCCTATCTGGGGGTGGCGGCGTGAGCGCGGCGCAGGCCTCCATGCCGGCGCTCGCAGCCAGAGGTCTGCGCGCAGGCTACGGCCGTGGCGCCGACATCGTCCGCGGCATCGACCTCGAGCAGGCGCCGGAGAGCATCCTCACGGTGATCGGCCCGAACGGCTCGGGCAAGTCGAGCTTCGTCAAGACGCTGGCGGGGCTGCTCCCGGCGCGGGCGGGCAGCGTCAGCGTCACCGGCCGCGACGTGACCGCC
>NZ_JBJKEX010000173.1:0-6298 GCF_045505405.1 Hansschlegelia beijingensis
CTCGCGCAGCGATTCCTGCGTCGCCCGCGCGATGTCCACGCCGTCGATCAGGATGCGGCCGGAGGCCGGATCGAAGAACCTGAGCAGGAGCGATCTCGAGCAGCGACAGCACGTCCGAGACCGCCGCGTCATGCTGCTCGCGGGGGACGGCACCGCCCGGCGCCTTGAGCGGCGACAGCGCGTTCTCGTGCACAGTGAGATGCGGGTAGAGCGCATAGGATTCGAACAGCATCGCGACGCCGCGCCGCCCCGCCGGAACGCCGTCCATCGATCGCCCGCCGAGCCGTACCGAGCCGGCGTCCGGCCGCTCCAGCCCCGCCACGACGCGGCAGAGCGTCGTCTTGCCGGCGCCCGAGGGACCGGTCAGCGCCAGCACCTCGCCCGGCCCGACCGACAGGTCGACCCCGTCGAGCGCGACCGTGTCGCCGAAGCGCTTCGAAACGCCCGCGAGCGAGAGGCCGCTCACGACGCCTGCTCCACGTTCCGCTCGCTCACGCGGTCGAACAGGTGGATCCTGTCGGGCGCAATCGATACGGATACGAAGTCGCCGGGCCTGAAGCCCGAGGGGCCGGGGATCTCGACCAGAATGTCGACATCTGCGCCGGTCCTCGGCTCCAGCACGAGGGAGTCGGCGTCGCCGCGGCTTTCGCGGTAGCTGACGATCGCGTCCGCCTTCGCGCCCTCGGCGCGCTCGATCGCGAGATGCTCCGGCCGCATGCCGACGATGAGCTCGCCGCTCAGCGCCTCCGCCATCGCGGCTCGGCCGGGCGAGACCGCGAAGGCTCGTCCGAAGGCTTCGACATGGACGGCGCCGCCGCCGACGGGGCGGCCAGGCAGCATGTTCATCGGCGGCTCGCCGATGAAGTTCGCCACGAAGACGTTGGCGGGCCGCTCATACATCGCCTCGGGCGCGTCGACCTGCTGCAGCACGCCGTGCCGCATCACTGCGATTCGGTCGGCCATCGCGGTCGCCTCGGTCTGGTCGTGTGTGACGAGGATCGAGGTGACGCCGCGGGTCTTCTGCAGGCGCTTGATCTCGGTGCGCAGCTGCACCCGCTGGTCGCCGTCTAGATGGGAGAGCGGTTCGTCGAACAGGATGAGGCGCGGGTCGCGCACCAGCGCGCGGCCGATCGAGATGCGCTGCATCGCGCCGCCCGAAAGTCCCGCCACGGGCCTGTTCGCCATCTCCGCGAGGCCGAGAAGCGCCAGCGCGTCGTCGATGCGGGCCCGCGCGGTCTCGCGATCCACCCCGCGCGCGGCGAGCGGAAACGCGATGTTCTCGCGCACGCTCATGCGCGGGTAGAGGCTGTAGTCCTCGAACACCATCGCGATGTTGCGCGCGCCCGGATCGAGCCGCGAGACCGGCTCGTCGTCGAAGCGGATCTCACCCTCGGTGAGGTCCTCGAGGCCGGCCGCCATCTTCAGCGTCGAGCTCTTGCCGCAGCCCGACGGGCCAAGCAGCGCCAGCATCTCGCCGTCGCCGCAGACAAGGTTGAGGTCGGCGACCGCCGGCGTCTCCACGCCGGGATACCGTTTCGTCACCGCCTCGAACCGCACCACAGTCATCAGTGTACGTCCTATTTCCTGCCGCATGGCCGAGCGGGCGCTCGACCGGCCGTCGTCAGGCGAGCGCCCGCGAAGGCGACCTAGACGCACTCTGGCAATCAAGTTGCATGCCAATCCGTGCGGCTCTCGGCTCCACCGTGTAGCCGCAACGTCTAGCGGAAACCTGCCGGGCGCCCTGTGAACGGTTTTGCGACGCCTGCACACAGGCGGCGCCTCATCGGAAGGCAATCGTCATGGTACTGACGATCTCGGCGAGCGGGCTCGCGAGGAAGACGGCGCGCCGGGCTTCGCGATCAGCCGCCGACCGGCGAGCGGCTCTTCGAATTGCTGTTCTCGACGAGGGCGGCGAGGTCTTCGAGGAAGCGCTCGCGGCGTTCGGGCGGCAGCGCCGCGAGCGTGCGCTCATGCGCCCGCGAGGCGCTGCGCTCGACCCGCTTCAGCGCGGCGCGGCCGATCTCGGTCAGGATGGCGAGCTTCATCCGGCGATCCTCGGGAGAGGGCCTGCGCCGCACGAAGAGGCGCCGCTCCAGCCGCACGATCACTTCGGCGACATTGGTGCGGTCGAGCCCGACCGCCCGCGACAGCGCCGCCTGTTCGACCGCGCCCATCTGGTCGAGCGCCGTCAGCACGCTGTACTGCACCGGCGTCAGCCCCTCGGACGCGCATTCCTCGAGGAACAGCGCGACATGGATCTGGTGCAGGCGGCGGATCAGGAAGCCGGGCCGCGCCTGGAGCGGGCGGATGCGCCAGCCCTCCGTCGCCTCGTCGATCAACTCGCTGAGGTCCGGCTCTGTCACGCTCATCTCCCTCGGGCTCCGGGCGCGAGCGCGCCATGGCGAGCCGCGGCGCGCAACCCTGCAAAAGTCGCGCCTCGCGATCCCTTCCCCCAAAAGCCGATGGTTTGCGCATGACCCTGACGGTGCAAGATTCTTATGATGTCGTGATCTGCGGCGGCGGCGCGGCCGGCTGCGTGATCGCGGGCCGCCTCGCCTCGCTCGGCGAGGCCAGCGTCCTGCTCCTGGAAGCCGGAGGGCCGGGCGAGGTCGCGGAGGTCACGGATCCGCGGATCTGGATGCGCAACATCGGCTCCGAGCGCGACTGGCGCTTCGCGTCCGAGCCCTGCGCCGGGCTCAACGGACGCCGCGCGCCGCTTCCTATGGGCCGCGTTCTGGGCGGCGGCTCCAGCGTCAACGGCCTCGTCTGGGCGCGCGGCCACAAGGCGGATTTCGACCTTTGGGAGGCCGAGACCGGCGATCCCGGCTGGGGCTTCGACGCCGCGATCGCGCTCTACCGGCGGATCGAGAGCTGGGACGGGCCGGCCTCGGCCCTGCGCGGCGTCGACGGCCCCATGCCCATCACGCTGCCCAAGGATCCTGTCCCCGTCGTCGGGGCGCTGCTCGACGCGGCCTCGTCGCTCGGAATTCCGCGCGTCGACGATCACAACGCGGAGGCGATGTCAGGCGACGGCTGCTGCGCCGTCACCAACGTCAATGTCGCGCCGGACGGAACGCGCGTCTCCACCGCGCGCGCCTATCTCGGCCCGCAGAAGGGACGGTCCAACCTCACCGTGCTCACCGGCGCGACGGTCCGCCGGGTGCGGATCGAGCGCGGCCGAGCGACCGGCGTCGAGTTCGAGACGGGCGGCGGGATCCGCATGGTGGAGGCCCGACGGCAGGTCGTGCTGTCGCTCGGCGGCATCCAAACGCCCAAGACGCTGATGCTGTCCGGCGTCGGCGACGAGAGCGAGCTCAAACGACACGGCATCGAGGTGGTCCGCCATCTCCCGGGCGTCGGAGGCAATTTCCAGGACCACATCCTGGTCGGCGGCTGCGTGTTCGAATACCGCACGCCCGAGAAGCCGCGGAACAACTCCGCGGAGTTCACCTTCTTCTGCAAGAGCGACGCCTCGCTGCCCTCGCCGGACCTGCAGCCGATGCTGGAGGAGACCGCCTTCGGTTCCGAGGTGACCGGTCCGGCCTATGGCCTGCCGACCGATCCCTCGCTCGCGTTCACGCTGGCGCCCGGCCTGATCCGCCCCAAGAGCCGCGGCCGCGTCTCCCTGACCGGGCCGCGTCCTGAGGATCCGGTCCGGATCGACGCCAATTTCCTCAGCGAGGAGGCGGACGTGGCCGCCCTCAGGGTCGCGCTCGATCTCTGCCGCGACATCGGAAATTCCGAGGCGCTCCGCCCCTTCGTGAAGCGCGAACTGATGCCCGGGCCGCTCGTGGGGCCTGAACTGCTCCACTTCCTGAGGAACGCGGCCGGCACCTATTTTCACCAGTCCTGCACGGCGAAGATGGGGCGTGATCCGCAGTCGGTCGTGGATGGCAGCCTGAGAGTTCACGGGATCGACAATCTCCGCGTCGCCGACGCGTCCGTCATGCCCGCCATCGCAGGCGGCAACACGCTTGCCCCCTGCGTGCTGATCGGAGAACGCGCCGCGGATCTGATCGCGGCCGATCTAGGCAAGCCCACGTCCTGGTGACGCAGAACGGCGCTCCACTCGGGCGGACGTCGGCTCATCCGAATGGGCCGGCGTCCGGCGCGGTCGCTCCGTCACTAGAGCTGTCGCGGCTGCGCAGGCGTGGACGTTCCGACAGCGTCGGCATCGCGAGAACAGAACCGATGTGGATCGCCATTCGCGCCCTGCTCAGTCCTCGTCCTGCCACCTGCGCAGATCGGTCTGGTCGCGATAGTCCATGCGGGCAGGCGTGGTGATGAATTCGATGGTCGTGCCCCAGGGCATGCGGCAGTAGCAAACCTTGTTTCCGGGACCTTTCTCGGTCGCATAGGGAATAGAGCGTGGCGCGGTGAGCGGTGTGCCACCCGCCTTCTTGAAGCGCTCGACAGACGCGTCGATGTCGTCGGTGTAGAGAGCGAAGTGCGTGATGCCGAAGTCGCTCGCCCGGACCGGCTGGGCTTGCTCGGGGCCGTGCATTTCGAACAGCTCGATGTCAGGCCCGCTCCCGATCTTGACCATGGCCTGGGCGCGCACGACTGTTCCGGGGAACGCGTCGACGGCGCGCTCGAATTCGGGCCCCTGCCGGGGCGGATCCTGCGGTCCGAAGGACTGGTAGATCACCTGGCCGCCGAAAGCCTCCACCAGGAACGACTTCGCCGCTTCGATGTCAGGCACCGTGATGCCGATATGATTGACGCCGCGAAGAACGGGTGCGGTCATGACAGGTTCCTTTCGTGTCTGGTCGATCCGTCGCGGTCGCGGCGGCGGAATTCGTCCGCCATGTCGCGACTGGTCGGGCCCCCAAGGCCCGAGCGCGGAGTTTTCAGTTGGCTTTGAGAAGATCGATCAGAGCGGCTGCGACTTCATCCGGCCGCTCGTCCGCCACATAGTGACCGCACCGCCCGATCGAACCGCCCGTCACGTTGCTGGCGAACTCTTTGAGCATCGGCGCCATCTGCGCGCCAAACCTGTGGTCCCCACCCAGAGCGAGCACCGGAATCTCGAGCGGCTGCTTCTTGTACTCGAGCGCGGCGGCGTGATCCGCGGCGAGGGTGCGATACCATTCCATCCCGCCTCGCGTGCGGCCAGGAAGAGCCATCGCCCTGGCGTAGATCTCTATGTCGGCCGGATCGAAGGTGCTGTGATCGTAGAACCGCTCAGCCATGAAAGTCGCCACATAGTCATATTCACGACCATGGATGAGGCGCTCGGGCAGATCCCGGTTCATGTGGAAGCTGAAATGCCAGAGCTTGGCGATCGTCGCCTCCCAACCCGTCCAGCCGGGAAGCGGCACGTCCAGGACGGCCAGATGCGTGACCGCCTCCCGATAGATGGCGGCCTGCGACAACGCCACCATTCCACCGATGTCGTGCCCGCACACCGCGTAGCGTTCATGCCCGAGGGCGACCATGACTTCGTGCGCGTCACGCGCCATCGCGGCCTTCTCGTAGCCGTCGAGCGGGCAGTCGGAAAAGCCCGCGCCGCGCAGATCGATGGCCACCACGCTGAAATCCTTGGCCAGCAGCGGCATCACATCGTGCCATTCCCACCATGTCTCCGGCCAGCCGTGGAGGAGAAGGATCGCCGGGCCATAGCCTCCCGTGACGGCGTTGATCCTGACGCCGTTCGCCGGCGCCAGTTGCTGGGTGAACCCCTTCAAAGTCGCGATCATGATCATCTTCCAGCCGATTGTGTTGAAGAAGTCCGCTGTTGGGAAGGCGTCACCCACGGCTCGAACTGATCGCAGGGCGGGGGCGAGCGAAGCGTTGGGCTATTAGGCTGGGATCGGGCTCGGCGTCGGGACCAGCTTCGCCAGTTTCCTGAGGTTTTGGGCGGTGGCGGCAAGCAGGAACTCGTCTCGGGCTCCGCATGGTCCTCGAAGGCGTAGCCGGTCGAGCCGCAGGATACGCTTGAGGTGCGCGAACAGCATCTCGACCTTCTTTCGCTCGCGCCGGGAGGTCGCGTAGGCGTCGGTCCTGGCGATGTCGCGCGCCATGTCACGGGCGCCTTCGTGGATCGAGCGCGGGATCTTGCGCACCGGCGTGTTCGGGCAGCACTGCGGTTTCAGGGAGCAGGCGTCGCAGTCGAACTTGCTGGCGCGATAGCGGATCATGCCGTCGTCGTCGACGAGCGGAGCCGAGGTCCGGTAGACCCTCTGCCGGGGTCTCAGCTCCTTCCCGGCCGGGCAGGTGTAAAGATCGCGGGCGTGGTCATACGGGAAGTCTGAACGGCTGAACGTGCCGTCGGTCCGGGCGCTCTTGTCGAACACCG
>NZ_JBJKEX010000174.1:0-6260 GCF_045505405.1 Hansschlegelia beijingensis
GGCCTTGTACACACCGCCCGTCACACCATGGGAGTTGGTTTTACCCGAAGGCGCTGCGCTAACCCGCAAGGGAGGCAGGCGACCACGGTAGCGGACGCCGCCGGCGGCTGGGTGGACGAGGCGACGCCCCCGGACTCCGACAGCGAACGCGGCCGGCGCCGCGTCATCGCCGAGGCAAGCTGGCTCGCCTTCGGGGCCGCGAAGGGCGTCCCCGTCCAGATCCTTCGGCTCGCCGGCATCTACGGACCCGGCCGGGGCCCGGTCGAGCATCTGCGCGCCGGAACGGCCAAGCGGCTGGTCAAGCCGGGGCAGGTGTTCAACCGCATCCATGTCGACGACATCGCGGCCGCGATCGCCGCGGGGGTCGAGCGTCCGCTCGTCGGACCCGTGATCAACGTGACCGACGACGAGCCGGCGCCGCCGCAGGACGTGATCGCCTACGCGGCCGAGCTGATGGGCGTCGCTCCGCCGCCCGAGACCCCGTTCGAGACCGCCGAGCTCTCGCCGATGCAGCGCAGCTTCTACTCCTCCAACAAGCGGGTCGCGAACCGCGTGCTGCGCGAGCGGCTCGGGGTGCGGCTCGCCTACCCGACCTATCACGAGGGGATGGCGGCGCTCGCGCGGTGAAGCGGCGCGATCCGCGGCCTTGCCCGCGCCTTCAGGCCATGGTCTGGAATCGCGCAAAGCAAGATTGAGGGAACAATGCCCATGCGCCGTTTCATGATCCTCCTCCCGCTCGTCGCCATCGCGGCGCCGGCGGCGGCCGCCGGTTTCAACCTGCCGCCGCGCAAGCCCGGGCAGTGGGAGATGAAGATCCAGGTCGACACGGCCGCGATGCCGCCTCAGATCGTCCGGATGTGCCTGGACGCCGAGACCGACAAGATGCTGAACGACCGGTTCGGCGGCATGGCGGCCAGCATGTGCTCCAGGCAGGAGCAGCGCACCGACGGCGACGCGATCATCCTCGACAGCCAGTGCAGCCTCGGTCAGATGCAGGCCGTGACCCATTCGGTGATCACCGGCGACTTCAACAGCGCCTATACGATGAAGACCTCGGTGGAGATGACCGGCCAGCGCGACGCGCCCGGCGCGCTCGACAGGGTCTCGCCGCAGGGGCCGAGCACCCAGCAGACGACGATCGAGGCGACGCGCGTCGGCGAATGCGAGGCGGGCATGAAGCCGGGCGACATCGATCTCGGCGGCGGCCGCGTCATGAACGTGCGCGACATGCCGGCGCCGCAGATCCAGTAGGCTCAGTCGGGCAGGGCGAACTGCATCAGCAGGGTCCGCTCGAAGACGAAGAAGTTGTCGTCGGCCAGGAGGGTCAGGACGGTGCGGCCGTCCGGCCCCCGGTGCGCCGAGATCGCCTCGAAATTGTCGATCGCCTGGGACAGCGTCGCCTCCATCAGCACCGGGCCGTCGACCAGCCCGCCGGCGCGGATCTCGGCCGCCGGCAGGCGCCGGACGCGCACGCTGAGCGACAACGGCCGCCGATAGCGCCGTTCCAGCAGCACGAAGTCGCCGTCCGGCAGCCGCGCGAGGTCGGTCGGCGAGAAATCGTCGGTGCGGCGGACGCTGAAGGCGAATGACGTCGCCCCCACCGCGAAGGCGCGGTTGTTCCCGTCCTGGTCGAGGAACCGCTCCGCCACGAGGAGCAGGACGCCGGGACCGAATGAGGCGATCGCCTCGTAGCCCTCATTGGGCGGCGCCCGCGTCGCGAGCTTCGGCAACGTGACCGGTTCGCCGCGTCCGGTCGGCAGGCCGGCCTCGTCGAGGCGGTAGCGGGTCAGCCAGTTGACGCGTTCGGAGGAGAGCCAGGCGACGCGACCCTGGATCTCGAGGCCCTCGGTGTCCGCGCCCCTGCGGCCGCGGAGCGGGCGGCCGTCGCGCCCGGGCGTGTCCGCGACCACCACGTCGTTGAGCCCGGTCGGCCGTGATCCGTCGTAGCTGAGCGTGCCGGTGAACCACGAGCCACGATCGCTCACCGCGGTCAGTCGCCGCCCATCGGCCGAAAGCCTCAGCCCGGAGAGGCCGCCGAACCGCCGTTCCGGCGACCTCAGATGGAGGCCTCCGAGGAAGACCAGCCGGCCATAGGCGGCGCCGACCGGCGTGCGGCTGTCGAAATGAACGATCGGGGAGGCCGTGACCTCGATCGCCTTCGGGCTCTCGAGCGGGGCCTGGGCGGGCTGCGCGGCGGCGGCGCCGATCAGTGCGAGCAGGGCGACTGCGGCCCAGGCCGACCTCACGCGTGGCCGCCGCGGCGCCCGCTGGTCTCCTCGAACAGTTCGGCCAGCTTCTCGGTCATCGCGCCGCCCAGCTCCTCGGCGTCCACGATGGTGACCGCGCGACGGTAGTAGCGGGTCACGTCATGGCCGATGCCGATCGCGATCAGCTCCACGGTCGAGCGGGTCTCGATCTCGTGGATCACCTTTCGCAAATGGCGCTCCAGGTAGTTGCCCGGATTGACCGAGAGCGTCGAGTCATCCACCGGCGCGCCGTCCGAGATCACCATCAGGATGCGGCGCTGCTCGGGACGGCGGAGCAGGCGCTCATGCGCCCAGACGAGCGCCTCGCCGTCGATGTTCTCCTTCAGAAGGCCCTCGCGCATCATCAGGCCGAGATTCTTGCGTGTGCGCCGCCATGGCGCGTCGGCGGCCTTGTAGATGATGTGCCGCAGGTCGTTCAGCCGGCCTGGGCCCATCGGCTTGCCGGCTGCCAGCCACTGCTCGCGCGACTGGCCGCCCTTCCAGGCGCGGGTGGTGAAGCCGAGGATCTCGACCTTCACGCCGCAGCGCTCCAGCGTGCGGGCGAGAATGTCCGCGCAGGTCGCCGCCACCGTGATCGGCCGGCCCCGCATCGACCCCGAATTGTCGAGCAGCAGCGTGACCACCGTGTCGCGGAACTCGGTGTCCCGCTCGTGCATGAAGGACAGCGCGCTCATCGGGTCGATCACGACCCTCGACAGCCGCGCGGGATCCAGCATTCCCTCTTCGAGGTCAAAGTCCCAGGCGCGGCTCTGCTGCGCCAGCAGCCGGCGCTGCAGCCGGTTGGCGAGCCGGCCGACCACGCCCTGCAGAGCGGAGAGCTGCTTGTCCAGATAGGTCCGCAGGCGGGCGAGCTCCTCGGCGTCGCACAGATCCTCGGCGAGCGCCTCCTCGTCGAATTTGGTGGTGAAGGCGACGTAGTCCGGCTTGTCGCGCTCGTTGCGACGATCGTCCTTCGGCCGCCACGGCTCCGTCGCCTCCTCGGCCTCGCCGAGTTCGTCGTCGTCCGGCGCGTCGGTCGGCGGGGCGTCGGCGGCCTCGATCTGTTCGGCGTCGTCGTCGGCTTCGGCCGACGATTCGGTCTCGGCCTCGTCCGCGCCTTGGCTGTGGTCCTGCGGCGCGTCGGCGGTTTCGCCCTGCTGCGGGGGCGGCTGCTCGCCGTCGGCTTCGCCTTCCTCCTCGTTCTGCTGGCGGTCGGAGGACAGTTCCTCGCCCATGTCGAGCGAGCTCAGCAGATCGCGGATCGTGCGGGCGTAGGCGTTCTGGTCCTCCAGCACGCGATCCAGCCGCGACAGGTCGGCCCCGGCCTTCTCCTCGATCCATGGACGCCACAGCTCGACGAGCTTGCGGGCGGACTCCGGGGGCTTCCGGCCGGTGAGACGTTCGCGCACCATCAGCGCGACCGCGTCCTCGAGCGGCGCGTCGGCGCGGTCGGTGATGTCCGCATAGGCGCCGCGGTGGTAGCGGTCCTCCAGCATCGCCGCGAGGTTCACCGCGGAGCCCGCCATCCGCCGGGCGCCGATCGCCTCGACGCGGGCCTGCTCCACCGCGTCGAACACGGCGCGCGCTTCCGAGCCCTGCGGGGCCAGCCGGGCGTGCATTCTCTGATCATGGCAGGCGAGCCGCAGCGCCATGGAGTCCGCATGGCCGCGCAGGACCGCGACGTCCTGGGGGCTCATCCGGCGCGGCGGCTCCGGCAGGCGCGCCTTCTCGCCCGAGAGCGCCGGGCGCTCGGGCGCGTAGGCGACTTCGACCTCCGCATCCCCCGCGATGGCGCGGAGGCAGCCCGCAACCGCCCGCTTCAGCGGCTCGGACGGCGGGGCGAGCTTTTCGCCGGGCTTGCGGTTGGAGATCACGGTCGGGCGGTCAGCTCATCACGACGTTGACGGCGCTCTCCGGCAGCTCCTTGCCGAAGCACCGCTGGTAGAACTCGGCGACCAGGGACCGCTCGAGCTCGTCGCACTTGTTGAGGAAGGTGAGCCGGAACGCGAAGCCCAGATCGCCGAAGATGTCGGCGTTCTCGGCCCAGGTGATGACGGTGCGGGGGCTCATCACCGTCGAGAGGTCGCCGTTGATGAAGGCCTGGCGCGTGAGATCGGCGAGCCTGACCATCTTCGACACCGTGTCGCGGCCGTTCGGCGTCCCACGGTACTGCGGGGCCTTGGCGAGCACGATGTCGACCTCCTTGTCGTGGGCGAGGTAGTTCAGCGTGGTCACGATCGACCAGCGGTCCATCTGGCCCTGATTGATCTGCTGGGTGCCGTGATAGAGGCCGGAGGTGTCGCCGAGCCCAACGGTGTTGGCGGTCGCGAACAGCCGGAAGGCCGGGTGCGGCCGCAGCACGCGCCGCTGGTCCAGCAGCGTCAGCTTGCCGGACTGCTCAAGGACGCGCTGGATGACGAACATCACGTCGGGCCGGCCGGCGTCGTATTCGTCGAACACCAGCGCGACATTGTTCTGCAGCGCCCACGGCAGGATGCCGTCGCGGAACTCGGTGACCTGCTTGCCGTCCTTGAGGACGATCGCGTCCTTGCCGATCAGGTCGATGCGGCTGACATGGCTGTCGAGGTTGACGCGCACGCACGGCCAGTTCAGCCGCGCCGCGACCTGCTCGATATGCGTCGACTTGCCGGTGCCGTGGTAGCCGGTGACCATGACGCGCCGGTTGCGGGCGAAGCCCGCCAGGATCGCCAGCGTGGTGTCGTGGTCGAACAGGTAGTCAGGGTCGAGGTCCGGCACCGCGCCGCGCGCCTCGGCGAAGGCCGGGATCTCCAGATCGCTGTCGATGCCGAAAACCTGGCGCGCCGACACCTTCATGTCGGGCAGGAGCGAGTCGGCGGACGGAGCGTCGATGAGAACGGTCATGGGGCCTCCTGGCCGGGCGAGAGCCCGCGCGGCAGGCCCGGCGGCGCGCGGGACGCGCGCTCAAGGTTCGGATCAGCAGAAGCCGGCGGATCGGAGATGATTATAGGCTTGGATGATCTCGCGCAATTTGTCCTCGGTGCTGCGGTCGCCGCCATTCGCGTCCGGATGCAGCCGCTTCACCAGTTCCTTGTAGCGCGCCTTGATCTCCTCGGGGGTGGCGCTTGCGCCGAGATTCAGTGACTCGAGCGACTTGCGCTCGAGTCTTTTTAGCTCCCGCTCCGGCTCGGTCCGGCCGGCGGCCTGTTCTCCGAAGACGTTGAAGCCGTCCTCGAATACGAAATCGCTGGCCCAGCCGCGCTGACGCTGGCGGCCCTTCTGCTTGCGGGCGTCCGCGCTTGCAGGGCCGTTGCGTCCCATCTGCCAGGTGGGACGGTGGCCGACATGCGCATCCTTCTCATAGGCCTTCAAATCCTCGTCCGACATGCCGGCGAAGAAGTTGTAGGAAGAGTTGTAGGCGCGCACATGTTCCAGGCAGAAGCGCCAGTAGTCGTTCTCGCGGTCACGACCCTTCGGCGCCCGGTAGGTCCCGGGCTCGCGGCAGCCGGGATGCTGGCAGCGCGCGACCTTCGGCTCCGGGCGCTCCTCGGGGCGGGAGCGGGAGACGCGGATCCGATCGAACCAGGGGCTGTCGAGCTTCATCACGTGGTCCATTATGGTCGCGCCGGCTGACCCGAACAAGGATGCGGCGGCGCAACGCCGTTCTTCGCGCGGGCGGCTTGACGAGCCCGGCCCTTGAGCGATTCAGCGGCGAAGACGGAGAGTTAGCATGAGCGTGCGCGACCGCATCGAGAGCACCTTGAGAGAAGCGCTGCGCCCGCAGCGGCTGGAGGTCGTCGACGAGAGCCATCTGCACGCCGGGCACGCCGGCTCGCGGCCGGGCGGGGAGACACATTTTCGCGTGCGGGTCGTATCGGACGCGTTTTCGGGGGTGAGCCGGATCGACCGGCATCGGCGGGTCAACGCGCTGCTCGCGGGCGAACTCGCCGGTCAGGTTCATGCGCTGGCGATCGACGCGCGCTCGCCGGACGAGCCGGGCCGTCCCTAGAGCGGCGTCTGCGCGGCCGCGGCCGG
>NZ_JBJKEX010000175.1:0-6214 GCF_045505405.1 Hansschlegelia beijingensis
CCGGGTCGAAATAGCTCGGCCACTGCCAGACCGCGATCGCGAGGTGGATGGTGTTCTGCTGGGCAGCGAGATGATGGGGGTCGCTGCCCAGCATAACACCATCCAGCCCACGACCAGGCAGGCGAGCACCAGAAGACCCGCCGGCAGCCGCATCAGGAAGGGCGGCTCGTGCGGGGTGCGCGGCAGGTCCTGCGGCGGCGGGCCGAAGAACACGTCGCGGATGAAGCGGATCGAGTACGCCACCGTGAACATGCTGGCGAGAGTCACGATGTAGGGCAGCGCCTGGTCGATCAGCGAGTTGTCGTGGATCTCGATCGTCTCCGCGAAGAACATCTCCTTGGAGAGGAAACCGTTCAGCAGCGGCACGCCGGCCATCGCGGCGGCCGCGACCATGGCGAGCGTCGCAGTGACCGGCATGAATCGCCAGAGCCCGCTCAGGCGCCGGATGTCCCGGGTCCCGGTCTCGTGGTCGATGATCCCTGCCGCCATGAACAGCGACGCCTTGAAGGTCGCGTGGTTCATCAGGTGGAAGATCGCCGCGACCTGGCCGAGCGGCGAGTCGAGCCCCGTGAGCAGCGTGATCAGGCCGAGATGGCTGATGGTGGAGTAGGCCAGCAGGCCCTTCAGATCCTGCTGGAAGCAGGCGCAGAAGGCGCCGAAGATGAAGGTGACGAGGCCCGCGCCGCCGACGAGCCAGAGCCATTCGTGGCTTCCGCCGAGCGCCGGCCACAGCCGGATCAACAGGAACACGCCGGCCTTCACCATGGTCGCAGAGTGCAGGTAGGCGGAGACCGGCGTCGGCGCCGCCATCGCGCTCGGCAGCCAGAAATGGAACGGGAACTGCGCGCTCTTGGTGAACGCGCCGAGCAGCACCAGCGCCAGCGCCGGCACATAGAGCGGGTGCGCGCGGATCAGCGCGCCGGAGGCCAGCACCCGGTCGAGGTCGTAGCTCCCGACGATGTGGCCGATGATGAGCACGCCCGCGAACAGGCAGAGCCCGCCGGTCGCGGTGACGGTGAGGGCCATGCGCGCGCCGTCGCGGGCCGGCGCCGTCTGGTACCAGTAGCCGATCAGCAGGAACGAGAAGAGGCTCGTCAGCTCCCAGAAGAAGACGAGCTGGATCAGGTTCCCCGACAGCACGACGCCGAGCATCGCGCCCATGAAGGCGAGCAGGAAGGAGAAGAACCGCGGGACGGGATCGGAGGGCGACAGGTAGTAGCGGGCGTAGAGCACGACCAGGAAGCCGATGCCCGTGACGAGCGTCGCCATCAGCCAGGCGAAGCCGTCCATCCGGATGCTGAACTGGAGCCCGAGTTCAGGCGCCCACTCGGCCGTGTAGCGGATCACCCCGCCGTCGACGATCCGGGGGTAGCAGGAGGCGACCAGGATGAGGCCCGCGAGAGAGACGGCGCCGGCGAGCCAGGCCTCGGCGTTGCGAGCGTTTTCACGCAGCAGCGCGGCTGCGCAGCTCCCGACGAACGGGAGCGCGAGCACGACCACCAGTGAAAAAGCGTAAGACATCAGCATCCTTGGGAAGCGCCGAGCCTCCTGCGGCGCGGGTCCTGTATCGCTGATCTGGCCCGAGCCGGGCAACCGCCCTGCGTCCAGTTGACCGCGCGCGCTCCTGAATTCCTCGCGAGCGGCGCAAAAGCCTGGCCTCATGCGCGCGGCGACCGGAGCGCCAGCCGCCCGGGGCGGGGTTCGCCAAATCGACCGCCTGCGGTCGCACCCGGCAGCGAGCGCCTTCGAGCCTGATCTGCTTTGTCGGCGCCGTGCCGCTCAGCGGCGTTCACCGCTCGGAACGTCATCCGGTCGAGGATGCCCTTCCCCGACGTGCGCCGCGGGCCGCGACCGAGACGGGCGCACATCAGGGCGCGCTCGGGATTCACGCGAAGGACCCGCGCCGTCGCCTGGAGGGGCTGGATGCCTCTTCGGGAGGAAGGGTTTTTTGAGGCGGCCGGAGCGCCGGATGAACGGCGTCATCGGCCGGGGCGCAGGCGTCGCGATCGCGCGCCGGTGGAGCGTCCCTGGCCGGAAGACGAGCCGGGCCGCGTCATGCATCGGCCCGAAGACGAGCGCCCACCGCCACGCTGCGCGCGAGCGGAGGGGTCGTGGTCCTCGACGTGACCGGCGGCGTCCGGCCTGAAGCCGCACGGCCCTGTTCTTCGCGGGTTCGGATCGCCGCTAGGCTTTCCGGACCCGGAGAAACAAGGCCGTGCGCGTTGTTTACAGGTTCGACGGAGACGGACTCAGTTGAACTTGAGGGTCAGGCCCGCCATCACGGTGCGGCCGATGCCGGGCTTGGCGCCGTCGCTGCGATCCGAGACGTAGAACTTGTCCGTCAGGTTCTGGCCCGACACCCAGGCGGTGAGCTCCTTGGTGACCTTGTAGCTGGCGCGCGCCGAAAGCAGCCACACGCCTTCGACCTTGCCCTCTTCCACGTCCAGCGGGTTCATCGGCAGGTTGAGGGCGTCGGTGTAGTAGGCGCCCCGATAGGTCCAGCTCAGGCTGGCGTCGAGGCCGCTGTCATGCTGCACGCCGAGCGTCAGGTTCGCCGTGTGCCGCATCGACTCGGGGACCCGGTTGCCAGAGACGTTCACGCCCCCTTCCTCGGTGCCCTTCACGATCTTGCTGTGGACGAAGGTGTAGACGCCTTCTCCATAGATGTTCCAGGCGCTGTTGGTGAAGGCGCGGCTGTCGACCCGGGCTGAAAGCTCGAAGCCGTCGAACCGAACCTTGTCCAGCGAGCTGAACACACGGTCGCCAAAGTCGGACTGGAAGGCCTCGCCGAACTGATAGTTCCGGATGTCGCTGTGGAAATAGGCCGCGTCCAGGGTGAGGCCGCGGACGGCCTTGCTCCGGACGCCGATCTGGAAGTTGTCGCCGACTTCCTTCTGCGGCGCGATGTAGCCGGTCTCGGTCTCAAGCACGTCGCGGACGATATGGGGCGACAGGCCGCGATGATAGCCGCCGTAGAGCGTCGTGACCGGCGCGAACTCCCAGGCGAACGAGAGCATCGGGAGAGCCTGGAAGTAGGTCGAGTTCCCGTTGTTGGCGGAATCGTCCAGATCCCGGAAGCCGATCTTGTACCGCTCCAGACGCACGCCGGGGACGACCGTGAAGGTCGGCGTCACCTGAACCGCCGACTGGGCGAAGGCGGCGAAGGAGTTCGCCGTGAGCTTCTGCCTGCCGTCGCGCGAGCCGCGATCGTCGAAGTCCAGCCGCTCGTTGATCTGCCCGATGCGGTTCTGGTTGTCGAAGAAATGCTCTTCGTACCGGGCGCCGGCCTGCACCGTATGGGTCAGCCCGCCGAACAGGGGAAGGTCGGCGAATTCGATGCGCGAGTCCGCCCCGTAGTTCCGGTAGAGGCGGTCGCGGCCTTCCATCACGAAGTCGGACGGCGGGTTGTTCGAGTCATCGCTGACATAGAAGCGGGCGCGGTCGTGATAATTGCCGTAGAGCCGCGTCGACAGCGTCGTCTTGTTGTCGATGTAGAAGTTATGCGCGATCTGGCCGCGGTAGAAGTCGGCGTTGTACGTGTTCCAGTCATAGCAGTCGCCGCACGCGACCGGGAAGTGCCCGGCGTCCGCAGCGGCTTTCTTGTTGTGCTTGAACTTCTTGAACTCCGCGAGAGTGCCCGAGAAGTTGTCTTCGTCGTAATGATCGCGCTGGCGGAAGAACCCGCCCGACACGGTGAGATCCTGATTCTCGCCGCGAATGCCGAGCGCGCCATAGAAGTCGTTGTAGCCAAGCTTCTCCGTATCCCAGGAGCCGCCTGCATTGAGCCCGGAATAGGACAGGACGACGCCGACGTTCTCGCCGCTCTGGCGCGTATGCACATGGCGCATGTTGTTGACGCTGCGGTCGGCGCCTTTGGTGTTGCCGAGCGCGCCGCTGAACACGGTCTCCTTGGGACCGAAGGGCGAAAGATTGCGGAAGTTGATGACGCCGTGATTGTTCAGCGGCCCGTAGTTCACAAGAGGTCCCTTGAGAACCTCGATGCTTTCGATGCGCTCCACCGGCGGCGTGTAATGCGTGCCTGCGTCGAGGTAGGGCGAGAAGTTGATCGGGACGCCATCCTCCATGACGAGGACCTTGCGCGAGCGGCGGAACGGCGAGCCGCGCAGGCTGATGCCGGAGTGGCGTCCGAAGCCGTCGTCCGAGACGCTGGCGGCGCCGGGAACGTTCCTGAGCGCGTCCTGGGTCGTGAGGGGGCGCTGGTCTGCAAGATCCTGGGCGGTGACGCGGTTGGCCGAGCCCGCGAAATCCTGAAGGTCGGTCGGCAGCATCTGACGCGGATCGATCGGGCTGACGGTCCCGGCCGCGGCTGACGCTCCCGCGGCCCGCGCGCCCCTGACGTCGATCGGTTCAAGCTGCGTCGCGCCGCTCTCCTGGGCCCGGAGCCCAGCGGGCGCCAGCAAAGCCGCCACGCTCGTGGCCGCGAGCAGGGCCACAAGTTCTTGCCTCTTCTTCATTGAACTCCCCCGACCAAGAGGGAAGCATTCCCTCCTAGAACCGGGTTAGTCCTGCTTCGATCGCCGAAGGTCGGTCAATTCACGAAATAATTATGGCGTTGTGATCAAGTAAGAGAATAATATTAAAGGCATTTATTATTATTGTATATTGTCAGGAAGGCCGGGTCGGCAGTGCCTGTTCCTGACTTGGGCGCGATCCTTTGTTTGTCAAGCGTCGCCACCTGGCGGTCGCTGGTGAGCGGGGGCCAGACGAGCCGTCTCCTGTGAGACGATGGAGCGGCGAACCTCTGCAATCCCACGCTTAACGCCACGGGAGCTGCTTTCCACCCAGCTGAACGCCGCGCTGGATGGCGGACTGTTAGCCGGGTGCTGAGGGAGAACGCAAGCCCTCGGCTGCGCCTTCCACCGCAACGCCCGCGGCATCGGAGGGCGCCTCAATGCAGCGCGCGCTTGAGCTCTTCGCCGAGGACGTCGACGTCGATCGAGCCGACGAGCCTCGCAGAGAGGCGCTCGCTTCCCTGGCGGTCCCGCACCAGGAGGGTCGGCGGCCCCACCACGTTCTCCCTCGACATCAGCGCCCGGACGTCCGGGGACATCGAGGTCACGTCCACGGTCACGGCGGCGAAGTGGGCCAGCAGCGCCCGGATTTCCGGGTCGCGGTCGAGCGCCCGGTCGTTCGCCTTGCATGTCGGGCACCAGTCGGCGGTGAACGTCACGACGGCAGGCCGGCCGGCGTCGCGCGCCATCTGGAGCACCCGGTCGTACTCGGCCGGCGTGCTGACGACGTTCCTGACTTCGGAGGGCTGGTCCGCGGCGGGCGAGGCGGCGGCGAGAGCCGCCAGCGGTCTGCGCGGATCGTCTCCTCCAGCGGCCGCTCCGACGATGAGGCTTGCGCCCCAGACCGACACGACGAGGCCGGCCGCCTTGAACACGCGGGACAGCGGCGGCGAATGGGGGCCCAGACGGTCCCACGCGCCGGCGAACACGCCGATCGTGATCAGGGCCGCGCCCCAGAGCAGCATGGCCGCCTGCGCCGGAAGCGCGCGCGCGGCCATGGAGATCGCGATGGCCAGGAAGGCGACGCCGAAAAGCTGCTTCACGCGCACCATCCACGGGCCGGACTTCGGCAGGATGCGCGCGCCGAAAGCCCCCACGGCGAGCAGGGGCGCTCCCATGCCGAGACCCAGCGCGAACAAGGCGGCGGATCCGCGTGCGACGTCGCCGGTCTGGGTGACGTAGAGCAGCGCCGCGGCGAGTGGCGGCGTCGCGCAGGGGCCGACGATCAGCGCGGACACGAAGCCGAGCGCCGCAGGACCGAGGACCCTCCCGCCCAGGCCGGAGGAGGCTCCTGACAGTCGCTGCGCCAGCGCCTGAGGAACCTGCAGGTCGAAGGCGCCAAGCATCGACAGGGCGAGCGCCGCGAACAGGATCGCCGCCGCTCCGGTGGCGACGGGCGTCTGGAGGGCGGCCTGCAGGTTCTGCCCTGACCAGGCGGCGGCCAGGCCGAGCAGGGCGTAGGCGGCCGCCATCGCGAGCACGTAGGAGAGCGAAGTGGGCAGCGCCGCGCTCCTCGACGCCGCCCCGCCGCGCGCCAGGATGCCCGCGAGGATCGGGACCATCGGGTAGACGCACGGGGTCAGCGACAGCAGGAGCCCGAGCCCGAAGAACGCGGCGAGGACACCAACAGCTTGATCGCCTGCATCAGCTGCGGCGTCATCACCAGCGACTGGGATTGGCGC
>NZ_JBJKEX010000176.1:0-6205 GCF_045505405.1 Hansschlegelia beijingensis
CTCCGGCCCCGACGGACTCGGCCCGCTGATCGACCTGCGGGTGCTTCCCGACGGACGACTGTTCGTCCGCGGGCCCGCCTGTCCGCATGCGGCGTTTCCGGGCGACCCGGGCGCGCCGACCCCGCCCTTCGGGGCCGACGGCTATCTCGACACAGGGCTGATCGGGCTTGCGGATCGCGTCGTGGGGCGCGTGCTGCCCGGCGGACGGCGGCGCGGCGTGGCCCAGATCGGCGGTCTCGCGGTGAGCCTCGGAGACGCAGAGATGGCGGCCCAGGTCGCGAGCCTTCCGGGCAAGCTGGAGACGCAGGACGACGCGCTGTTCGGGAGCCGCTTCGTTCTTGCCCCCGGGGACGACGGCGCGTCGTCGTCGGCCGCGCCGGGCGAGGCCATTCTCGCCGCCGGCTTCAGCCCGGCCCTGCTTCCGGCCTCCGCCGTCAGCGACCGCGCGCGCGGCGCGGCCTGACGGGGTTACGAACCCGGCCAAGCCGCCCCATATCGGCGGCTTCATCTTGCTGACAGGCTCTTCCTCATGTCCGTTCCGCTCTCGATCGACGTCTTCGCCGATCCTGTCTGTCCCTGGTGCTGGATCGGAAAGCGCCGCCTCGAAGCCGCCCTCGCGGCCCGGCCGGACGTGGAAGCCGTTATCCGCTGGCGGCCGTATCAGCTGGATCCGTCGATCCCTCCGGAAGGGCTCGACCGCGAGGAATATCTCGAGAGCAAGTTCGACGACGTGGCCCGGCTGCGAGCGACGCTGGATCAGATCACCGCCATCGGCCGCGACGAGGGCATCGCGTTCCTGTTCGCCGACATCACGCGCGCGCCGAACACGCTCGACGCCCACCGCGCGATCCGCTGGGCGGCCGAAGAAGGTCCCGTGGCGCAGGGCGCGCTGATCGAGCGCCTGTTCGAGGCCTATTTCACGGAAGCCGAGGACATCTCGGATCTCGACGTGATCGGCCGGGCGGCCGATGAGGCCGGCCTCGACTGGGAGACGCTGCGGGACCGGCTCGACAGCGACGAGGACGTCGAGGACGTCCGCGAGGAGATCGCCCAGGCCCGCGCGATCGGCGTCGAGGGCGTTCCCTGCTTCATTTTCGAGAACAAGCTCGTGGTGATGGGCGCCCATCCGCCGGAGGTGCTGGTCGAGGCGATCGACCGCGCGCTCGGCGACGAGGACGAAGCGTAAGGGCTGAACCGCCCGCCAGCGCCTCCGGCGCGCCGGAGGGCGCCCGTCAGGCCGCCTTCTTCGGCGCTTCGGCGATCCTGACCAGCTCGCGAAGCAGCTTGGCCGCGCCCTTCAGCCGCTTCTCGGGAGTGCTCCACTCGCGCCTGAATACGACCTTCATGTCCGGCCGCACCTTGGCGTTCGGGCCTTCCTCGCGCGCGAGGTGCATGACGAGCCCTTCCGGATTGGCGAAGGAGTTCTCGCGGAAGGACAGCACGACGCCCTTCGGGCCCGCGTCGATCTTCTCGACATTGGCGCGCCGGCACAGCGCCTTGATGGCGGCCGTCTCCAGCAGCTGCTTCACCTCGGTCGGCAGCGGCCCGAAGCGGTCGGCCAGCTCGCTGGCGAAGGCGTCGAGCGCCTCGTCGGTGTCGATCTCGGCGAGGCGGCGATAGAGCGAAAGCCGGATCGCGATGTCGGCGATGTAGTCTTCGGGGATCATCACCGGCGCGCCCAGCGTGATCTGCGGCGACCACTGGTCCTGCGTGACTTCCGCGCCTCCCTCCTTCAGAGCCTCGACCGCGTCGGCCAGCATCTGCTGGTAGAGCTCGTAGCCGACCTCCTTGATGTGGCCCGACTGCTCCTCGCCGAGCAGATTGCCCGCGCCCCGGATGTCCAGGTCATGCGACGCCAGCTGGAAGCCCGCGCCGAGGCCCTCCAGCGACTGCAGCACCTTGAGCCGCCGCTCGGCGTTCGGCGTCAGGGTCTTGTTCGCCGGCACCGTGAACAACGCATAGGCGCGCGTCTTGGAGCGGCCGACGCGGCCGCGCAGCTGATAGAGCGCCGCGAGGCCGAACATGTCGGCGCGATACACGATGAGCGTGTTGGCGTTCGGTATGTCGAGGCCCGACTCGACGATCGCCGTCGAGAGCAACACGTCGTAGTGGCCCTCGTAGAACTCGGTCATGATCTTCTCGAGCTCGCTCGCCGCCATCTGGCCGTGCGCTACCGCGACCTTCACCTCCGGAACCTCGGAGGCCAGGAAGGCGCGCGCGTCCGCGATGTCCTCGACGCGCGGACAGACGAAGAAGGACTGGCCGGAACGGTAGCGTTCGCGCAGCAGCGCCTCGCGCACGATCAGCGGATCGAAGGGCGCGATGAAGCTGCGGACCGCGAGGCGGTCGACTGGCGGCGTGGCGATCATCGAGAGGTCGCGCACGCCCGTCATGGCGAGCTGCAGCGTGCGCGGGATCGGGGTCGCGGAGAGCGTAAGCACGTGGACCTCAGCGCGCAGCTGCTTCAGCCGCTCCTTGTGGGTCACGCCGAAGTGCTGCTCCTCGTCGACGATGACGAGGCCGAGATCCTTGAACTCGATCGACTTGCCGAGCAGCGCGTGCGTGCCAACCACGATGTCGACGTCGCCCGAGGCGAGCCCCTTCTTGGTCTCCGCGGTCTCCTTCGTCCCGACGAAGCGGGAGGCTTGCGCGACCTTGAGAGGGAGCCCGCGGAAGCGGTCGGCGAAGGTGGCGTAGTGCTGCCGGGCGAGCAGGGTCGTCGGAACGACCACCGCGACCTGCCGGCCGCTCATCGCCACCACGAACGCCGCGCGCAGCGCCACCTCGGTCTTGCCGAAGCCGACATCGCCGCAGACCAGCCGGTCCATCGGGCGGCCGGCGGCGAGATCGTCCAGCACCGCGTCGATCGCAGCCTGCTGGTCGTCGGTTTCGTCATAGGGGAAGCGCGCCGCGAACTCGTCGTAGAGGCCTTCGGGCGGCGTGGCGCGCGGCGCCTCCTTGGTCAGTCGGGCGGCGGCGATCTTGATGAGCTCGCCCGCCATCTCGCGGATGCGGTTCTTGAGCTTCGCCTTGCGGCCCTGCCAGCCCGAGCCGCCCAGCTTGTCGAGCTGCGCTTCCGTGCCCTCGGAGCCGTAACGGGTCAGAAGCTCGATGTTCTCGACCGGCAGGAACAGCTTGTCGCCGCCCGCATAATGCAGCTCGAGGCAGTCATGCGGCGCGCCTGAGACGTCGATGCTCTGCAGCCCGACGAACCGGCCGATGCCGTGATCGACATGGACGACGAGGTCGCCGGCGGCGAGGCCGGCCGCCTCCGTCAGATAGTCCTGGGGACGGCGGCGTTTCGCCTTGCCGCGCACGAGGCGGTCGCCGAGCACGTCCTGCTCCGCGATGACGGCGACGTCGTCCGTCTCGAAGCCCTGCTCCAGACCGAGCACGCCGAACGCCACGGCGTCCTTCGGCTGCGCCAGAGCCTCGCGCCAGTTGGCGACCATGCGGCGCGCGGCGATGCCGTGGTCGCCAAGAACGGTGGCCATGCGGTCACGGGCGCCGTCCGTCCAGGCCGCCACCAGGACGCGCTTGCCGTCTTCCTTGAGGGCTCGGATGTGGCCGACGACGGCCTCGAACACGTTGGAGTTCTCGTCCGCCCGTTCAGCCGCGAAGCTGCGTGAGCTCCGGACACCGGCGTCGAAAACGCGGCCCTTGCCTGCGTCCGGCGGCGTGAACGGCGTCAGGCGGATCGGAGCCGCGTCGTCGATCCGCTCGCGCCATTCCTCCGGGGTGAGGTAAAGCGCGTCGGGCTTCAGCGGCTTGTAGGCCGTCGGCGACCTGTCGTGCTGCCGGGCGGTCTGCCGGGCGTCGTAGTAATCGGCGATCTGCGCGAGCCGCTCGCCCGCAGAGTCCTCGGCCAGCGGATCGAGCACGTAGCGCGCATCCGGCAGGTGGTCGAAGAGCGTGCCGAGCCGCTCGTGGAACAGCGGCAGCCAGTGCTCCATGCCGGGATAACGCCGGCCCTCGCTAATCGCGGCGTAGAGCGGGTCATTCGGCCCCGGCGCGCCGAAGGTCGCGGCGTATGCTTGGCGGAAGCGCCGTATGGTGTCGGAGGTGAGCTGCACCTCGCTCATCGGCACGAGGTCGAGCGCGCGAAGCTGACCCGTGGAGCGCTGCGTCTCCGGGTCGAAGGGACGGATGGACTCGAGCGTATCGCCAAAGAAATCGAGGCGGATCGGCTCGGCGTGACCAGCCGGGAACAGGTCGACGATGCCGCCGCGGATGGCGTACTCGCCATAGTCGCGCACCGTCGAGGAGCGCAGGAAACCGTTGGTCTCGAGCCATTCGCCCAGGGCCTTGAGGTCGACGACGTTGCCGGGCGCGGCCGAAAAGCTCTGGCGGGCGACGCTCTCGGGCGTCGCGACCCGCTGCAGGGCCGCCCCGGCGGTGGTCAGGACGATGCGGGGCTTGTCGCCGCCGCGCGTCGCGGCGAGCCGCGCCAGCGTCGTCATCCGGGCCGCCACGACCGGGCCGTTGGGCGAGACCCGATCATATGGCTGGCAGTCCCAGCTGGGGAAGACCAGCCGCTCGACCTCCGGCGCCATGAAGGCGAGCGCGCGATCGATCGCCGCCAGCCGGGCGCCGTCGCGCGAGATGTGGACGACGCCGCCAGCCGCGTGGCTCCGCGCCGAAAGGGCGCGCGCGAGATCTGCGACGAGCAGCGCGTCGAAACCATCCGGGACGCCGCCGACGGTCGCGGGCTTGCGGTCGAGAAGAGCGTCGAGCTTCAGGGTCATGGTCTTTTGATCTGGGGACGCCGAAGCCCTGGATTGCAGAGCTGCGCTGCGGCTCAGCCGATATGCTCGGTCGTGGGAAAGGCTCGGTGGAAGGCTTTGAGCCGCCGGAACACCTTGCTGTCATGCTCGGCGGGCGTCGGCTCCCGTTCCGCGATCCAGGCGAACAGCTCGCGGTCCGGAAGCTCGATGAGCGCCTCGAAGGCCCGGAACTCGTCGTTGCTGAAGCCGTCGATCTCGGCGTCGGCGAAACGGCCCATCAGGAGGTCCATCTCGCGCGTTCCGCGCCGCCAGGAGCGGTACAACGCGCGGCGGCGGCGAGGATCCAGGCCCTCGACTGTTCTGGTGGTTCCGGTCATGTGCGGGAAAGAGATGGAGCGCGGTCCGGGTTCCTACCAGCCCGACGCCGCGCTGTCAGCTTCTCCTCTTGCGCCGCCTCCCCGGCTCGCCTCCCTTAGGCCCGATGCGCGACTCGCGGCTCGATCCCCTCTTCGCCGAAGCGACCGTTCTGACCGGGGTCGGACCGAAGGTCGCCAAGGCTCTGGCGCGGCTGCTCGACGGCTCCCCTTCCGGCGGAGAGCCGCGGGTGCTCGACCTGTTGCTGCACGCGCCTAGCGGCGCGATCGACCGGCGGGCGCGGCCCAGGATCGCGGAGCTGACCGCGGGCGAAGTGGCGACCGTCGAGGTCGAGGTCGAGCGCCACCAGCCGCCGCGCAGTCCCCGCGCGCCCTACCGCGTCGTGGTGGCGGACGAGACCGGCGCGATGAGCCTGGTCTTCTTCAAGGCGCAGGCAGGCTACATCGAGCGACTTCTGCCGTTGGGCGAAAAGCGATGGATCTCAGGGACCCCGGAGCTTTTCGACGGCTCCTTCCAGATGGTCCACCCGAGCCACGTGCTGGACGCCGAGGGCCTCGGCAAGCTGCCCCCGGTGGAGCCGACCTACCCGCTCGTCGAGGGGCTGACGCACGGGCTTCTCGGGAGGCTGGCGCGCGCCGCGCTGGAGCGGCTCCCGGCGCTGCCGGAATGGCTGGACGACACGCTGCTCGCGCAGCGCGGCTACGCGGGCTTCGGCGCCTCGCTCAACGCGCTCCACGTCCCCAAGACGCCGCGCGACGTCGCGCCGGAAGGCGCGCCCCTCACGCGCCTCGCCTATGACGAGCTGCTGGCCAACCAGCTCGCGCTCCAGCTGGTCCGGGCCCACATGCGCCGCGGCGCCGGGCGCAGCTGCGCCGGTGACGGCCGCGTCTCGCGCAGGATCGAGGCCGCCCTGCCCTTCGCGCTGACCGGCGCGCAGACCCGCGCGGTGTCCGCGATCCGGGAGGATATGGCGGCGGAGACCCGGATGCTCCGCCTGCTGCAGGGCGACGTCGGCTCCGGCAAGACCGTGGTTGCGCTGCTCGCCGCCGCGACCGCGGTGGAGGCGGGCCGCCAGGCGGCCCTGATGGCGCCGACCGAAATCCTTG
>NZ_JBJKEX010000177.1:0-6193 GCF_045505405.1 Hansschlegelia beijingensis
AGGAACAGCAGGGCCGTGGCCGCGAGCAGCAGGCGCATCGCGGCGGTCGCTCCGGCGAGCCCGAGAAGCCCGGCGGCGAGCGCCAGCGGAGCCCCGACGTAATAGGGCCAGCGCTGCCACAGGCAGAGCATGCAGGGCACGTAGCCGAAGCCGTGCTGGAACACGAGCGCCGCCCCGACAGTGAGGGCGGCGGCGGCGGCGATCACGAAGGCCAGGATCGCGGCTGAGCGGGTGCGCGTCATCGGGCGGGTATGGCCGATCTCGCGCGGCCTGTCGCGTGGGCCGACCGCCGCCACGCCGTCACACCACGTATTTGACCAGCACGAAGCCGCCGACCACGAAGGCGAGCAGCAGGATCGTCGCGACCTCGAGGCGCTTCTCGATGAATTCCCGCACCGGCTCGCCGTAACGCTTGAGCAGCCAGGCGACCGCAAGGAAGCGGAGGGTGCGCGAGATGATCGTCAGCACGACGAACAGGAAGACGTTGTAGCCCGCGAAGCCCGAGACGATCGTCACCAGCTTGTAGGGGATCGGCGTCAGCCCCTTGAGCAGGATGATCCACAGCCCGTACTCGGCGTAGGCGTGCCGGAACGCCTCCATCTTGTCGCCGTAGCCGTACAGATTGATGATCCACAAGCCGACGCTGTCATAGAGCAGCGCGCCGATGGCGTAGCCGAGCAGGCCCCCGAGCGTCGAGGCGACCCCGCACAGGATGGCGTAGTAATAGGCCCTGTCCGGACGGGCGATCGTCATCGGGACAAGCAGGACGTCGGGGGGCAGCGGGAAGAACGAGCTCTCCGTGAAGGCGACCCAGAACAGGGCCCGATCGGCCTTAGGGCCCGCCGCCAGCGAAAGCGTCCACTCGTAAAGGCGTCTCAGCATTCCCGACCCTTCGCTGAGACGCGGAGCATGCCCCGTACCGTCCCGATCCAACCGGCCTTCGCGCGTGCGAACCTACCTCAGGCGCCGAAGCCTATGAGGGCTTTGCGCGCGGGGCGCAAGTCGTGAGTTTCCTTGGGCGCGGGGCAAGACAGTACCGGAGGCGTCCGCCTTCGTTCGGCGAACGAAGGCCCTTCAGCGGCGGTGTCAGTGAACCTCGCCGCCAACCGGCCGTTGACGCCGAGGCCGGACCTTCCCGTCCGGCGAAGGGAGGAGGATTGATGACCCGCGACGAGCTCGAAGCGCTCTACCGGCGCTACATCGCGTCCCTGAACGAACGCCGTCTGGACGAGGCCGAAAGCTTCTACTGGGATGAGTTGCTCTACAACGGCGAGCGCATGAGCAGGGCGGAGTGCGCGCCCGGGCGATCGAGGACAGCTTCGCCGCGATGCCGGATTTTCAGTGGAGCATCGAGAAGCTCGTCATCGAAAAGGACTTCGTCGCCGCGCGACTGCGCGACACCGCAACGCTGACGCGTGAGTGGCAGGGCCTCCGGCCGACAGGCAGGCGCGCCACCTTCGGCGAGAACGTCTTCTACCGGTTTCGGGAGGGCAGGATCGACGAGGTGTGGTCGATCGCCGACGTGGTCGCGCTCACGTCGCCCGATCCAGGCTAGCCATCTGGCGCCCCCGCCCGAGGTGGGTTACAGGAGCCGGACGCCTGCGGGCGTCCTGCACGACTGGCAGCGCCGCGGGCGTGGCGGAACTGGTAGACGCAGCGGACTCAAAATCCGCCGTCCTCACGGATATGTCGGTTCGAGTCCGACCGCCCGCACCATCGCTTTCCGATCATCGCCGGAGCCTGAACAGAGCTGCAGGCTATCTGCGCCCGCGCGCCGCGAGGATCGCGTCCGCCGCCGCGAGGCCGGTGCGCAAGGCGCCGTGCGCCGTCGAATAGTCGCGCGGCGAGCAGGCCTCCCCGGCGAAGAACAGCCTGTCGGCCACTGACGCGGCGAGGATTTCGCGCTGCCCCGCCATGCCCGGCGACGCGAAAGAGTAGGAGCCGCGCGCATAGGGATCGGCGCCCCAGGAATGGCTCGCGAGCGGCCGCAGGCGGCGCGCGAAGGCGGCGCCGAACAGACCCGTCAGTTCCTGCCGCGCAAAGTCGAAGAAGGCGGCGGGTCCTCCCCGCTCCAGATCAGCCGCGAGCGCCCCGCCGAAATAACCCTCTATGAGCGGCCGGCCGAGCGGCCGGAAATGATAGGATCCCGTCGCGACGTGGTCCGTTCGGCCGAACGCGCGGCTGTCGACCTCGAACTCCTCCGCGCCTTCGAGCGCCATGTAGAGCTTGTCGGCGAGCCCGAGCGGCAAGCCGCGCGCGGCGTCGCTTTTTTCCGGCAGAGCCGGCCGGAACGTCACGGCCTCCTGCGCCAGCAGGTCCGTCGGCAGGGTGACGATGGCGCGTTCGGCGGAGATCTCGCCTTGCGGCGTCGTGAGCCGGATGCGCCTGCCGCTGTGGTCGATCTCGCTCACGGGGCAGTCCAGCGCGAGCGGCACGCCGTCTGCGTGCCTCGCGATGACTGCGCCGTAGCCTGCGTCCAGGCGCCAGTTCACGCCGGTGTCCCGATAGGCCGCAAGATCGCGGGCGGAGACGCGCTGCAGTTCGGCGCCGCTCACATAGGTGCTGACCGCGTCGAGAAGCTCGTTCCACCGGCCGCCCGGCTCGAGACAGGCCGCGGCGGGCCGGTCGGGCGAGCAGGACGCGGCTTCCGCCAGACGCTCGTGAAACCTCTCGCTCGCCGCCCGGAAGTCCGCCTGCTCCTCGACCGGAAAGCCGGCTTCGAGCGCCGCCTTGCTCCAGGGCGCGGCCGAGCGCTCGACCGCATGCCCCTGCCGCTCCGCGATCGCGGTCCATGGGTTCTCGTCGCCCGAATGCAGCCAGCCGCAGCCGAGGTCCAGCGGACCCACGGCCGGATCCGGCTCGGTGAAGCTGCGGCCGCCGAGGCGGGCGCGGGCCTCGATCAGCAGGACGTCGACGCCCGCGTCATGCAGACGTCGAGCGGCCCCGATTCCCGCTGCGCCGGCGCCCACGACCGCGACTTCGACTTCCGCCTTGCTCATGGGATCACGCGTCCGCGCCGCCTGTGAGGACGCGCCGCGTTCTGGCGCCTCGCGGTCACGCCCGCAAGCTCCGGCCCCTCGCCGCCGTCAGCGTGCGTCACGTCAGATGAAGCCGGCAAGGGGCGGATTTTCCATGCAGACCGGCGCAGAGGCCAGCGAAGACGTCGCGCGACCGAAAGCGGCCGCCCCGGGACGCGGCTGCTGCGCCGCACCGCCGCCCAAATAAATATCGCATTGCACATAAACAGAGCGCTTGACGCCCGCAAATTAGGCGGTCACCTTTTCCTCAAAAGAGCGAAATTTTCTTCGCAAGAACATGGGGAGGAACGCCATGCGCGACCATCAGGCGCGTATTGAAGCGATGTACAGGCGGGACAAGCTTGCGGCCTATATCTCCGTCACGACGGTCTGGGCGGTCTACGCCTTCACGTTCTGGCGGATGTCCGATCAGTTCGCGGCCAGCGGCGTGACGCTGCTGATGCTGATCCTCGGCGGTCTAGTGCTGTTTCTCAACACCGCGGCCGTCTGGGCGCTGATCCGGCATTACCAGGAAGACAAGGCCGCGATCTACGGCACCGACATCTACTACCTCGACCGCATCGTGGCGGACCGGAGGCTGGCCCGATGAGGAAGCAGCCTTACGAGCCGCCCGCACAGTCGGTCTTCGGGCAGATCGTCGACGCCTTCATCATGCTCGCGCTGGTCCTGGTGACGCTCTACGTGCCGCTCCTGCTGAAGCTCGCCGGCGGCGGCACCACGACCAGCACGTTCGACAATCCCACCTGGGAGACGCTCGGCCAGAACGCCACCATGGCGACCCAGTGGGAGAAGCTCGGCTTCGACCCGACCTCCGCCGCGGCGATCATCGGCGTGAAGTTCGACTACGCGTTCTCCTGGATCGGCTTTGCGGTCACGGCCGCAGTCATCCTCCTCTACTTCGTCGGCATGCTGCGCTGGTCCGACAAGGAATATCGCGAGGTCATCGCCGAACGTTTCGACGACGACCGCCCGTCGGCCTGATCCGCCTGAAGTCACAAGTCATACCGAGGAGGCCGACATGATATCGGCGATGAACATCTGCGCCTGGTCGGCCGCCGCCGCGCTCGCGCTCTGGATGCTCTGGGACATGATCAAGACGAACCGAGCCTATTCCGAGGAGTACCTGACCTCCTCGGCGGAGGGTGAGATCATCGACGCCGAGCTCGGCGAAATCACGGCGAGGTCGTGATGGTGGACCTCACTCATCCCGCGGCTCCGGCCGCCGCCGCGGCCGCCCCATCCGCGACGCCAGCGCGCGTCGCGCTGAAGCGCGTCCTCGGGCCGGCCCATGTCTGGGGGCTCGGCGTCGGCATCGTGCTGGTCGGCGAGTTCATGGGCTGGAACTTCGCCGTCGGTAAGGGAGGCGCGATCGCCGCGCTGACCGCCTGCTGGCTCGCAGGCATTCTCTACACCTGCGTGGCGATGATCGACTCCGAGGTGACCTCGACGGTCGCCGCCGCCGGCGGCCAGTACGCGCAGGCGAAACACATCATCGGGCCGCTCGCGGCCTTCAATGTCGGCCTCTACCTGGTCATGGCCTACACGATGCTCGAGGTTTCGAACGCGATCGTCACGGGCGATCTGATCGAAGCCTTCGCGCACAACATGGGCCTGGTCGGAGACATCGACAAACGCGCCTTCATGGTGCTGACGATCGTCTTCCTGGCGTGGCTCAACTACCGCGGCGTGCTCGCCACCCTCACGGTGAACTACGTCATCACCGCCATCGCCTTCGCGGCCATCCTGACCTTGTTCGCCTATGTCCGCCCCTGGGCGCCCGGGGAGGTCACGAAGCATTCCGATCTCCTGACCGGACTTCCCTATGGCGGCCTCGGCATCCTGGCCGCGATGCATTTCGGCCTCTGGTTCTATCTCGGCATCGAGGGGACGACCCAGGCCGCCGAAGAGGTCCGCTCGCCGGCCCGCTCGCTGCCGCTCGGCACGCTCACCGGGATCATGACGCTGCTGATCGCCGCCACCCTGACCTGGTACATCGGCACAGGCCTGATGCCCTGGGAATATCTCGGACAGGCGATCACGCCGCTCTACGACGCCGGCCGCCTCACCGGCAGCGCGCCGCTCGAGGTGTTCCTGTTCGTCGGCACGCTGTTCGCGACCCTCGCCTCCGCCAATGGCTGCATCAACGACGCCTCGCGCGCCTGGTTCGCCATGGGCCGCGACCGCTACATGCCGGTATGGTTCGGCGGGGTGCATCCGAAGTATCGGACGCCGTTCCGCTCGATCGTGTTCTTCGTGCCGATCGCGATCCTGTTCGCGGTGTCGACCCCGCTCGACCAGACGATCACCTTCTCGATCCTCTCCGGTCTGCTTGGCTATACGATCATGGCGATCGCGGTGATCATCTTCCGCCGCAAATGGCCGCTCGGATCGATCAACCGCGGATACATCCACCCGCTTCATCCGCTGCCGGCGATCCTGCTTCTGACCTTGTGCGCCGTGACCTACTTCGCGGTGTTCCTCGGATACGGAACGCAGCTGCTCGCGATGATGAGCTTCTACATCCTGGCGTCGGCCTGGTTCGTCCTGCACCGCTACAAGTACTGCCGCCGGGGCGACCAGTTCACGATGGCCTGGCCGAAGCCCCGCGGCTACTGAGGCGGCGATGATCGGAACCGCCGTTCTGGCAGCGATCTCCGCGGCGGCGCTCGCCGCCGCGGAGCTCCGCTTGCGCAACGCGGCGCGCGCCGAGCGAAGCGGGCGCCGCGAGATCTTCGCGGACTGCCTGCCTCTGTTCGAAGGCGCCGTCCTGAAGCCCGATCCGTCGGGCTACGATGTCCTTCGCGGCCGCTATCGCGGCTTCGAGGCGGCGCTTCGGCCGGTGGCGGAGCAACTCGCCTTCCGTCGTCTTCCGCAACTCTGGCTGATCGCCTCGGTCCGCCTTCCGACCGGCGCGGAGGCGACCCTCGATGTTCTCCGACGCCCCACGGGCGGCGAATTCTTCGCCCTCGGCCCGGCGCTCCCCGAGGGCTTCCGGCCGCCTGCGTCCTGGCCCCAGGACTCGAGCGTCCGCGGCTCTCGTGGCGCAGGGGCGCTGCTTCCCGCGCTCGCCGCGCCGCTCGCCCCGATGCTCGTCGACGACCTCACCAAGGAAGTCTCCGTGACGCCCGCCGGCGCCCGCGTCGTGCGCCGGCTCC